>JAGDMB010000401.1 GCA_017860375.1 Bacteroidota bacterium
TTCCTATATTTGTTGTCTAACATTATGCCCCATGAAAATAACCGTAGTTGGAAGTTCGAATACCGATATGATCATTAAGACACCCTGGCTCCCGGCCGCGGGCGAAACCGTTCTGGGCGGAAATTTTGCTGTTGCTCTTGGAGGGAAAGGGGCCAACCAGGCGGTTGCTGCAGCAAGAGTCGGTGGGGAGGTCACCTTTATAGGCTGTATCGGTAATGATGTTTTCGGGGAACAGGCTTTAAACGGTTTGCAGGAGGACGGTATCAACATTGACTATGTGGTAAAGGATCCCCAGGTACCGTCCGGAATTGCCCAGATTATTGTGGACGATAATGGCAGGAATATGATTGCCGTTGCCCCCGGCGCCAACCAGAATC
This sequence comes from Bacteroidota bacterium, assembly GCA_017860375.1. Lineage (GTDB taxonomy): Bacteria > Bacteroidota > Bacteroidia > Bacteroidales > UBA10428 > UBA5072. The sequence continues at coordinate 378 of JAGDMB010000401.1, forward strand.
TGGGAGAGCAGGACATCATCAATGCACGGAAGGCCATTCTCACCTGCGATATCCTGATGCTTCAGCTTGAGATCCCGATCCAGACGGTGCGGTTCGCGGCAAAAATGGCATTTGAGAATAACATCCGGGTTATGCTTAATCCTGCACCAGCCCAGCCGCTTGATGATGAACTGCTGGGTTATATTTCGGTACTGACGCCCAACAAACGCGAAGCCGAATCGCTGACCGGCATATCCATTACGGATGAGCGTTCCGTGGAACTGGCCGGACGGATCCTGCTCGAACGGGGACTGACGCGGGTAATCATTACGCTGGGACAAAAAGGAGCCATGGTCATCGATAACGGAGGTGCCGAGCATGTGCCTGCCTTTCATGTGAAGTCCATCGATACCACCGCTGCCAGTGATGTGTTCAACGGTGCGCTGGCGGTTGCGCTGGCGGAAGGCAAGAATTTCTATGAATCGGTCCGGTTTGCCAATGCGGCAGCCGCCCTGTCGACCATGCGTCTGGGTGCGCAATCCTCCATCCCCAGCAGAAAGGAAGTGCTGGAAATGCTTAAGAAACAGCCCTGAAAACCTGCTTTAAATCATGAATTAATTTGAAAATTGTCATGAATAGTGATAGTTTTTATGTACAATTTTACTGAACACTATACTAATTCATTATGGACGTAAAAAGAATTATGGCCGACCTGGAAAAACGAAATCCGGGTGAGGTCGAATACCTGCAGGCCGTTCGTGAAGTGCTTGCTTCGATAGAAGTGATATATAACCAGAATCCCCAGTTTGAAAAATCCGGAATCATCGAACGCCTTGTTGAACCCGACCGGATTTTAACTTTTAAAATACCATGGGTGGATGACCAGGGAAATGTACAGGTAAACCGTGGCTATCGCGTTCAGTTCAACAATGCATTGGGCCCCTATAAAGGGGGATTGCGTTTCCATCCAAGCGTGAACTTAAGCATTCTGAAATTCCTCGGATTTGAACAGATCTTTAAGAACAGCCTCACTACCCTGCCCATCGGCGGAGGCAAGGGAGGCGCTGACTTTCAGCCAAAAGGCAAATCAAACGCAGAGATCATGCGGTTTTGCCAGGCCTATATGATGGAACTCTGGAAAATAATCGGTCCCGAAACCGATGTGCCCGCCGGTGATATAGGCGTCGGTGGCCGTGAGATCGGTTTTTTATTCGGGATGTATAAGAAGCTGACCAATAATTATTCCGGTGTTCTCACCGGGAAAGGCCTTGCCTGGGGAGGTAGCCTGGTAAGACCGGAAGCAACGGGTTTCGGTGCTGTTTACTTTGTGCAGGAAATGATGGCTACGCGGAAGGATACCATGCAGGGCAAGAAGGTTGCTGTATCCGGATTCGGTAATGTGGCCTGGGGTGCGGTAAAGAAACTCGACCAGCTGGGAGCCAAAGTCATTACCCTTTCGGGTCCCGATGGATATGTATACGATAAGGAAGGTATTTCAGGGAATAAAATTGACTATTTGCTGGAACTCAGGGCATCAAACGAGGATATCATTGAACCCTATGCCAGGCAGTTTAAATCAAGCACCTTTACCAGCGGAAAAAGACCCTGGGAAGTACCCTGTGATATCGCCATGCCTTGTGCCACACAAAATGAGCTTGACCAGGCTGATGCACAAAACCTGGTGAATAATAAATGCAGTTGTGTATGCGAAGTGGCCAATATGCCCTGCACACCGGATGCAGTAGAAACAATCCAGCACAATGGATTGCTCTATGCTCCCGGTAAGGCGGCTAATGCGGGCGGAGTGGCTGTCTCGGGCCTGGAGATGACCCAAAATGCCATGAAACTTCACTGGCCTGCCGAAGAAGTGGATAGCAGGCTTCATGAGATCATGCGCGCCATTCATGCATCATGTGTCCTTTACGGCAAACGTCCTGACGGCTATATCGATTATGCGAAAGGCGCCAATATTGCCGGCTTTCTGAAAGTTGCCAATGCCATGCTTGATCAGGGCGTGATATAACCTGTTCCTTAAACCTGTCCCTTATGAATTCTCACGATGTAATCAGTCGTCTTGAAAAAAAGAATCCGGGTGAGAAAGAATTTCTGCAGGCCGTCGGGGAAGTCCTTGAAAGCATCGAGGAGATATACAACCGGCATCCTCAATTCGATGCGGTCAGCCTCATCGACCGGCTGACGGAACCCGAGCGCGTAATCCTCTTCAAAGTGCCCTGGCAGGATGATGAAGGCAAAATACAGGTCAACCGGGGTTTCTTTGTTGAATTCAACAATGCCCTCGGACCTTTTAAAGGAGGACTGCGGTTTCATCCCAGCGTAAACCTGAGCATCCTTAAATTCCTTGCCTTCGAACAAACCTTTAAGAATTCCCTCACCGGATTGCCTCTGGGAGGGGCAGAAGGAGGATCTGACTTTAATCCTAAGAGTAAATCTAACAATGAAATACTGCGGTTCTGCCAGAGTTTCATGGACGAATTGTACCGGCACATCGGACCGGAAACAGCTATACCGGCAGGCGACATCGGGGTCGGCAGCCGCGAGATCGGTTACCTCTATGGACATTATAAGCGGCT
>JAGDMB010000402.1 GCA_017860375.1 Bacteroidota bacterium
GCATCAAAACAAGGTGAACGATGACGTGACTTTAAATTCATAATAATTCAAAACCAGCCTTGTCAAAATTTACTTGACTTTTATTTTATACTGCCGTATCTTTTATCCCGTAAACAACTTCCGGTTTTTATTTTAGGATTTTATTCATTTTCTGTTTTTTTATTTTAGGATTTTATTCATTCTTCATTCCAAATGGAAATTATTGAAGATGAGTCTTATTAAAACAAAAGGAGGACAGTATGCTTATCAACAATCCCGGAAAAATTACGGTTGAAAGACGTGATTTTCTGAAAGCCACTGCATTGGCCGGTCTGACGGTTGCCATTCCGGCTGTAAGGCTTTATTCGCAGGACCCTGAGGTTATCAACCTCTGGTATGAAGATCTTGCAAATTCCCTGAATAAGCTTCCCAATTCTTTTCCAAGGACAAAATCGAATATAGAAATCACCCTGTTGAAAAAGATCTTTCTGCCCGAGGAGGCCAGGCTGGCCGGAAAACTTTGCGGAACGGCGGAACCGGTGAGTGTTATCGCACAGCGGGCTGAGCTCGGAGAAGAGGAAACGGCAAACAGGCTTAAAGGTATGATGCAACGTGGTTTGGTTTGGGGAAATGCAGATGCCGGATTGTTCAGGCTGGCCCCGTTTGTTGTCGGTATTTATGAAAGCCAGCTGGAACGGATGGATCATGAGCTGGCCCATCTTGTGGAAGAATACTTTGAACAGGGAGGCGCCGAATTAATGAGACCACAGCCGGCCATTCACAGGGTAATCCCTGCACAGGGCGCAACAAAAACCGAATGGATCCTGCCCTATGATAAACTTAAGGAACTGCTGATGTCGTGCAATACCTTCAGGGTGAATGACTGCATTTGCCGGAAACAGCAGGATCTCGTGGGCACCAGGAAATGCGGCTTTCCTTTGCATGTGGAACTGATCTTCTATACCGGAGAGGAATCTGCTGACCCTCCTGTTCCTCCTTTTGTAACCAGGGAGGAGGCTTTGGCCGTACTTGACCGGACCGAGGAAATTGGCCTTGTCCATACCGTAAGCAATGTAGCAGAGGGCGTTCATTATGTATGCAACTGCTGCGGATGCTGCTGTGGAATTTTAAGGGGAATAACTGAATTCGGAATTGAGAAATCCGTGGCGGCAGCCAACTACTATTCCGTCATCGATCCCGAACTATGCAAGGGATGCGGAACCTGCATCAAGCGATGCCACATGCATGCCATCTCTTCCCTGGACGAAATATCGGAAGTAAACCGTGTAAAATGCATCGGGTGCGGCTTGTGCATAACCGGATGCACACACAATGCAGCCAGGCTTGTAAAGAAGGCCGAACAGGAGATAATACATCCACCACAGAACTTTGCTGCCTGGGAGCATGACCGGTTAGTGAATCGCGGATTAGCCTGACGCTATTCTAAATTTAGCAACCTTAGCAAAAACCCTCCGGTACGGGTTTTGCCTGTTCTTAACTCAGCTCTTTCTTTTCCCGTGCAGCAACATATTCACCGCTTCCTGGAGTGAACCTGCCCGGATAACGCTGCCTGAATTTACAAAGTAAATTTCATCGGCATTCTCGATGGTGTTGAGGCGATGTGCAATAATTACTTTTGTTGTTGCCGGAGGCAACTTATGCAGAATTCCTTCAAGCAGCTGTTCCGTCACTGTATCAATGTTTGCAGTAGCCTCATCAAGGATCAGCAGGTCAGGTTTTCTTAATACGGCGCGTATGAAGGCAATTAACTGTTTTTGTCCCAGGCTGATCCCGTCGCCATTCGGCTGAACTTTCGTATCAAGGCCTTCATTGAAACGAGCAAGGAGCTTTTCCAGTCCGGCTTCCTGTATATCCTCAAGTAATTTACCGTTGTCAAGATCTTTATACCTTTCATTGCCATACAATATATTACTGCGAACCGTACCGTTGAAGAGAAAAGGTTCCTGCAAAATAAAACCGACGGACCGACTGCGTTCAATGGGCGGGTATGATCGGATATCCCTTCCCTTCAGGTATACGGTCCCCTTTACAGGATCATATAGCCTGGCAATAAGGGATGCGGTTGTAGTTTTTCCTCCTCCTGTAGGACCCACAAAGGCATATGTCTTGCCTTTTTCGAGGTTGAAGCTGATGTTATGAAGCACTTCTTTCCCGTTGAAATAAGAAAAGGATACATTTTTAAACAGAATGACACTCTGGTTTGCTATTTTGGCTAAAGGTTTACCCTCAATGACAGACATATTGTTTTCCAGGTTTAAAATAATCCTAATCCTGTCCCAGCCGGCCAGTGCAACCTGGAAATTGGCCCAGAGAGACGCCAGCTGCCTTAACGGGCTATACAAGTTGCTTACATAGGCTAAGAAGCTTATTAAAAGCCCTATAGTAAATAACTTTACAGAAATAAGGTAAATACCGAATGCCAGGACGATCAACTGACCCATATTGGAAAAAAAACTGAATACCGGCATCATCAGGTTATTGGCTATGCCGGCACCAATTGCAGTCCGGAAATTTTCAAGATTCACTTTTTCAAACCGGGTCTGGAAATAATCACGGCGGTTATATGCCACGATCACATTGAAATTATTCAGGCTTTCCTGAACTTCTGAGCTCAGACTGCCGACGCTTTTCAGGTTCAGGGCATTGCTTCGTTTTACCCAGGGTGAAACCAGCCAGGTAAAAATAAGGATTACCACAGCCGGGGCAAGAGCCGCCAGTCCCAGGCGAAAATTAATGCATACCAGGAAGACGGATGCCCCAATCATTATCAGGATGAAACGCATAAATTGAATCAGGGTTTGTGAAAAAAACTGGTTGACTTTATCCGTGTCGTTATTAATACGTGAAATGAGATCTCCTGCCTGATTCTGATTAAAAAAGTCAACCGGAAGGTCCAGCAGCTTTTTAAACAAGGTATTTCTCAACGTAAACAACATACGCTGGCC
>JAGDMB010000403.1 GCA_017860375.1 Bacteroidota bacterium
TATCTGCATGGACATGACCATGGTTGATATTTCGGGAATGGAAGCCCGGGAAGGTGATGAAGTGATCCTCTTCGGGGACAGCTATCCCGTATCCATCATGGCTGAACAGCTGGGGACAATCCCCTATGAGATCCTTACCGGGATATCGTCGCGTGTAAAAAGGATCCATTTCCATGAATGAAGTCAGGGTGACCGGTGACGGTTCAACCACCTTATTCAGCCATACCTTCGGCGAACATTATCATTCGGTTTTCGGAGCCCTCACCGAATCAAAGACCGTATTCATTGAAAACGGACTTCAATTTCTTCACAAAGATCCGGTGACCGTGTTCGAAATCGGCTTGGGCACAGGACTAAATGCGTATCTGACCTGCCTGAATGCACAGCAGAATAAACGCTCGGTCTCCTATTATGCGATCGAAAAATTTCCGCTGGAGATCCCGGTTCTATCGTTATTGAATTACCAGGTATTGCTGGCAACAGAGGAAGCCGATAAAAGGATTTTCAGTGCTATGCACGAGGCGGAATGGGGAAAACCGGTCGATATCACTTCCTCGTTTTCTCTTTTTAAGATCAGGGCCGACCTTTGTTCGTTCCATCCGGAATTCAATTACGATGTGGTTTATTTTGATGCCTTTGCCCCCGACCGTCAACCGGAGATGTGGACAAAGGAAATATTCCGGGATCTTTATCATATGCTCAATCCGGGAGGAATACTGACCACATATTGTGTCAAAGGCGATATCAAAAGGAACCTGAAAGAAGCCGGATTCCGTATAGAGAAACTTCCCGGACCGCCGGGGAAAAGGGAGATGCTCAGGGCTTCAAAGGATGAAAATCAGCATCCGCTTGTGCCACGATAAGTCTACTTTTTCATCACTTTTTGGGTACCCACAAGAATATTATTCAGATAAATCACGGCAACATACATGCCTGGCTGAAAGGCACCGACGTTCATCGTAATTTTCTGGTAGCCGGGATCAATATTTTCCTGTTGTACACATTTCATTTGTCCGAGCAGGTTGAACAGTTCAATTCGTAACACCCCTTCGCTACCCGTATTTAATTCCAGTGAAAGTTCCTCGTTGAAAGGATTCGGGAAAAAACTGCAACTGAAAAACCCGGATTCAGTATCTTCAATACCGGAGAGGATTACCGGGGCAAAATATAGCAGGTCAATATTCTCGTCTATCCAGGCAGCCCTTTCGGTTATATAGGCCTTGAGTTTGTCAATCTCATCTTCATAGGATGCAACAGGGTATTGGCCTGAATTCGCCCAGGGTATTTGATCGATTATGGGCCAGATGTAATAGTTTCTTGTTACCTGTTCGCTAATTGTTCCTACCAGCGAATCAATCATACCGAAAATGGATTCGTTTGATAGAATATTGCCCCTTAAATATTTCCAGCGCTTTTGGAACTCATGCACAATTGAGGTATCCTGAAAAACCCTTTTAATTTCAAAACGGGCGTTGGATTGGAGTTCAAATTGCCATCCGGTAGTGAGGTGGCCATCCTGGAAAACTGCATTGCCAAAAGCAAGGTCGTAATCCCAAAGCGGGCCGAATTTCACCCGGTTATCTTTATCCTCCCTGTCCTTATAAAAAAAGGTGCTTAACGCATAGGCATCGCAGTTCTTGCTTAATTCGTTCAGTATAACATAATCAATCAGGGAGGAATCACTTGCAATTTTCCTGAAACCATTGACCCGGTCGAAAAAGACATTGTTGTACATAACGGAATCGTATTCCCTGAAAAACCCGATAAGGTATTGCTTCTGCTCCGGTTGCAAGTCCTCATTTTTAGGATAGACAACCCGCCTTGCATTCAATCCTTTAATTACCACTTCATTGGCATCGGGTTTGTCATACTTAAGGATATAACCGCCTGTGACATCTATACCCGAAATGTCGGTATTCTTCAGCTTTGAAATATTTACACGGTTGCTGTCCCTTTTTATGTTTTCGGACAGAGCATATAAACCTACCGGCTGGCCGTTCAGGATCAACTCGCAGAAACGGCTGCGCGGCTGATAGGAACCCAGCCTGGCTCCCAGGTCAAAAATAATTTTGTTTCGTATCTGGCTTCTGTCAGCAAAGGGGCCGTACAAAATCCAATCGCTTTCAGAAGGCATGCCAAGGAGGGAAAAGGAAGTATCCTTTCCGGAAGCATCATTGAGTTCAATTCTATACGTCTGTTTCGGAAAATAACTTGAGGATTTACCGTGCAATTCCATGCCTATACCGCCATTGTATACGTTGCAGGTGTCGTCAGGGAAATTGTACTGTCCGGGACTGTTATCAATAATTCCCATCCAGGCTTTAAACCGGATATCGGGCCTGCCTTCCTCCCTGAATAGTATTCCCCGTTCATCCGTATTGACCATAACAATGGGAAGGCTGGTGGAATCAATGGTAGCCAGTCTTTTATACCGGTGAAATAAGTCATAGATAATGTATTGTGCCTCTTTGGTATTAATAACAAATGGAATAAAAATCAGGTCGGAACCATCTGTGCTGTCATTAAGCACATGCACGGCAATAACGTTTTCCCCTTCGACGAGACACGAATCCAAAACGTTCCTGTCAAGGTAAACACCAAGTACGGGAAAATTGTCTTCCCGCAGCAATTCACTTTCATGCGAACGGGTAGCCAGGTCGTCATATCCGGGATATTGCACCGCAGGATCCACATTAACCCTGGCAATCTCCTTACCGTTCAGATACGCCACATACCCGTCATCATAATCCGCAACGAAGTTGAGAAACGTTAATGAGGCTATATCCCGCGCTTCGAACCTGAAGCGATAATATATTGATTTAGGGTGAACATCAAAATTAACAAATGAATATTCACCAAATCCGATAACGGCGGTATCGGCCGGCCAGGAAGCATCATCAAAATCTTTGGTATACCATTCTGCGGGGGGTTCATCAAAGGCCG
>JAGDMB010000404.1 GCA_017860375.1 Bacteroidota bacterium
ACGATATTGAGATAAAGGGAGTGCAGAAAGCAAGCTTCCAGGGAATTGAAAACAATACCGTTTATTTTTCAGCCGGAATAGACATCCGCAATCCATCCGGGGTCAGTTTCAGGATAAAAGAAGTCAACCTTGCCACCGCAGTTGAAGGTGATTTTCTGGGCACCCTGCAGTGCAATGAACCCATAAAAATAGCTTCGCGGAAAGATTCTGTATACATGGTACCCTTGAGCCTGAAACTGGGAAATATCTTTACCGGAGCCGCCACCCTTTACAAGCTCTCCCGCCAGGGCAGGGTCAAACTTGAGGTGAAAGGGTATGTACGGGTCAGGTCAGGGCTGGTCACCCGGAAAGTTGATATCAACCAGAGCCAGGTTGTGGATATTCCAAAATTCAGATGAGCTTGTGAGGCCTTGATAACGCTGATCGGAGCCGGCTTCGGTTCGTTCTATCCGGCTGTGCGGAATTCTTGTATAAGTTGAAGTCAGGATGTGCCAGATCCCGGTAAAGTTATTTCCGTTTTTTTTTGTAATTTTGCACCCTTACATCGATGTTGTGAAAAGTTTATTTTTCTTCTTCCTGGTAAATGCCTGCATCCTGATTCCGGCAGGAGCACAGACTCCTGCGTCGGATATCTTTTCCTATTTCCGGGCTCCCGGTAAGCCGGGTAAACTGGTAATCGTGCAGGATGCCGCTATCCAGGCCCGTGTAAACGTATACCTCAGCCAGCAGGCAAGGCTGAATGGTATCAGGGGATACCGCATTTCGATTTATTTTGGTTCAGGGCAGGATTCCAAAAAAACGGCAGAACTTACCCGGGCCAATTTTGTGAACCGGTATCCCAATGTGAACTGCCATACCAAGTGGGAATATCCCTATTTTAAAGTGTACGTGGGTGATTTCCGTACACGCAGCGAAGCGCTCAAATTCCTTAAGGAGATTGAATACAATTATCCCGACGCCTTTATCCGGGAGGATATTGTTGAATTCCCGAAATAAAAAACACGCAAATTTGTACCAGCATGACAGATGAAATAAAGCACGAATGCGGAATTGCACTGGTCAGGCTGCGTAAACCTCTCGAATACTATCAGCTGAAATACGGTACCTGGAAGTACGGTTTGCAGAAATTGTACCTTCTGATGGAAAAACAGCATAACCGGGGACAGGACGGAGCCGGTATTGTTTCCGTGAAACTCGACCTGAAACCCGGTAAGCCCTATTTTGACCGCCAGCGGTCCATCAAGCCGTCAGCCATCAACGACATATTCAGGAAGATCTACAAGAACTACGATAAAGTGCAGGAACGAACACCGGAACGGATGGATGATCCGCAATGGTGCAAAAATAACCTCCCTTTTGCCGGAGAGATCCTTCTCGGACATTTACGATACGGCACCTATGGCCAGAATGACCTGGAAAGAGTACATCCGGTCATGCGGCAAAACAACTGGAAAACACGTAACCTGGTCTTGGCCGGTAATTTTAACCTGACCAATGTGGAAGAGATGTTTACTATCCTCATTGAACTGGGTCAGCATCCGCGTGATTTTTCGGATACGGTGACCATACTCGAAAACCTGGGGCACTTTCTTGACCGGGAAGTGCAGCGTGAATTTGATAATTTCAAGAAACAGGACCTCACCAATGAGGAAATCTCCATCCGGATAGCGGAAAACCTGAAAGTGGAAAATGTGCTTCGGGAAGGCAGCAAGAGATGGGATGGCGGGTATGTCATCGCAGGTTTGCTGGGACATGGCGATGCTTTCGTGATGCGTGATCCCTGGGGCATCCGCCCTGCTTATTATTTTCAAGACGACGAGATCTTCGTGGTCACATCCGAAAGACCTGCCATCCAAACGGTATTGAATGTGAATGCGGATGATATTCATGAAATTCCTCCGGGATCTGCTGTTATCCTAAAGCAGAACAATGAGCTGAAAATTGAGAATATACGCGGACCTTTTGAAAGAAAAGCGTGTTCCTTTGAAAGGATCTATTTTTCGAGGGGAAGCGATGCCGATATCTACACCGAGAGAAAAAAACTGGGAGAATTGCTGACGCCACAGATCATCGAAGCGGTGGAAGGCGATCTTGACAACTCCGTTTTTTCATTTATTCCAAACACTGCTGAAACCGCATTCTACGGTATGGTCAGAGGCATTGAGAGGCAAATGATCCGGCAAAACAAGGAAAGGATCCTGAAAAATAAGACCAGGATTACCGAAGAAGAACTGGATCGCATACTCATGTCACGGCCGAAAGTGGAAAAGGTAGCCCTGAAAGACATCAAGCTCCGTACTTTTATCAGCCAGGATAAGGGAAGGGATGACCTGGTGGGTCATGTGTACGATATCACGTATGGAACAATCCGGAAAGGCATTGAGAACCTGGTTATCATCGATGATTCCATTGTACGGGGAACCACGCTGAAATACAGTATTATTAAGATCCTCGACCGGCTGCAGCCCAAAAGGATCGTCATTGTTTCGTCTTCACCCCAGATCCGTTATCCCGATTGTTATGGCATCGATATGGCCAAACTGGGAGATTTTATTGCCTTCAAGGCGGCCATAGAATTGTTGAAAGGCAGTGGCAAGGAAAGAATCATCAACGAAGTGTATAACCGGTCGAAAGCCCAGGAATCCCTTCCCAAGGAACAAATAGTAAATTTTGTAAAGGAAATCTACCAGCCCTTTACAGCCCGGGAAATATCGGAAAAGATCGCCGTCATGCTTAAAACACCGGAGATTCGTTCCGAATTAAAAATAGTTTATCAGACCATTGAAAATTTGCATCTGGCCTGCCCCAATCATTTGGGGGACTGGTATTTCACAGGCGATTACCCGACACCGGGGGGAAATAAAGTGGTGAACCGCGCCTTTATTAATTTTGTGGAAGGCAGAAACGTGAGGGCCTACTAAGAAAGTTCAAAAGGTAAGGAAG
>JAGDMB010000095.1 GCA_017860375.1 Bacteroidota bacterium
CCTCTCCAAATGTACCGGCTGACACTATCCGCGGAAATATCAAAATGCGACAGGCTGTCCTGGCTGAATGCATTCAGCGGCATGATCAAAAGGCTAAAGAGATAGTAACATTTCTTCATGGTTAATGGTATTAAATGGTTTGACAAAAGAATCCGCAACCGGACAGGTCTTTCGTTTGCAATAAAAATAAGGCTTTTCTGAAAAAAATCAATATTTTTATTTAATAATAGAATAAAAAATTGAGTTGCATAATTTAATAAACTGAATTTTACATCAATGCACAATTATCTCATTCGAAGAGCGATAAAAGACAATGACGATCAGCAGTTGAAATCCTTGTATGCCGGCGTATTTCTCACGGAAGATGTGGGCGGATTGGCTGAGATACTGTACCACCATTATCCGGGAATGAAAAAGGAATACTGGTGCATCGCAGAGGACCCTTCGTCGTCGTCGGCCGTATCCGCTCTCGCCCTGTTACCATGGACATGGGAGATGGACGGCATTCGCCTTAAGACGGCAGAAATGGGGATGGTCGGAACCCATGAAGAACACCGGGGAAGGGGATTGCAGAAATTACTGAACCGGGAATTTGACCAGATCCTGCAGGAGGAGCAATTTGATCTTGCCGTAATCCAGGGCATTCCGGGTTTCTACCATAAATTCGGATACCACTATGCCGTTTGCCTGGAAAACCATATCGTTCTTCCGACGGACAGGATCCCGGATGCTTTCAACACCAGCGAATATACTTTCCGGCTGGCCTGTCCGCAGGACATACCTTTTTTAATGAAAGAAGACGAGACCTACCGTTCACGTTACCTTGTCTCATCCATGCGGGATGAAGCGCACTGGAAGTACCTGATGACCTATGGCCTGAAAACCGATTGCAGGGCTGAATTCTGGATCATGCAACCGCAGGCAGGCGGGGAACCGTATTATTTCAAGATACCCGCACTGGGTTTCGGCACCGGGCTCGTTCTCAGTGAGGTAAGTGAAAGCATTTCACAACCTGCCCTGCACAAAATGCTGTGGTTTTGCGGGCAGAAAGCCCGGGAAAGGAAGAAACCTTATATCCGGATCAATATGCACAACCATTCCACGGCAGCGGAAGGTGTCATTGCAGTGGGCATTCCGCCAAGCAAGACGTATGCCTGGCAGGTAAAGATCCTGCATCCGGTCCGTTTTCTTGACAGGCTGCGACCCCTCTTTGAAAAGCGCATAGCAGCAAGTATTTTCAGCGGATTTTCGGGGACATTCCGCCTTAATTTCTATTCCGCAGGCATTGATATAATCTGGGAAAAGGGCAGGCTTGCATCGGTGAAAGAAGGCGGAGAGGGGGAATGCTTGCATACTTTGTGCATCAGCAGCGACCTGTTCCCTTCGCTGGTGCTGGGTCACCGCTCCTGGGAAGAATTGCAGTATGTTCGCCCTGAAGTTTCGCCGGAACTGCTGTATATCCGTCCGACGGCTGAATCACTCGACGATAAAACGGGTTTGCTTGCGGATACCTTGTTCCCGGCCCGCAGGTCATGGATATATCAGTCGTATTGAAAAATGAAGCATCGTCAGGCACAGGCTCAGTCGTACTTGGGTTTCATGAACCAGATATCGTGCAGTGAAAAATTAAAATGCAGCAGGTAGAAGTTTTCCTGGATCAGCCCATTTTCAGTGGTTCCATTCTTTCCGGCCTCCAGCGAAATATTGATCATGCTGTATGCATTCCGCAGGGGTATGCCAAAACCGACCGAAGCCGCCATTGAGTTGATGGGCACACCATCAATCACCAAATATGATTTTTTATAGTTTGCACCCAGCCGGTAATATAACTTTTTATACCACTGATCCCTGTAATTTTTGTAAGGAGTATATTCCATCCCCACTGAAAAACGTTCACTGTTTCTGACCAACAGCATCGGATTGGTATATTGCGCTGCAGACCAGTCATTTCTTTCATAATCAAATCCTGCCCTGAATTTTCTGCCTTTCGCGGCGGCAAGGCCGATACCGTATTTTGCCGGAATGAGAAAATCACCGGTTTCCCCTAAAAGGGTAATGGTATCATTCGAGTAAGCAAGATAATAATTATTGGTGCTTTTCAGATTTCTTTTGTTGCCATAGATCAGCCCCAGGGTATATCCCCATTTGCCAGCATTGACCGTGTACTGCAGCCCAAAATCCATGTACACGTTGCGTATATAGTTGGTCCTGCTGATAAGATAACCTTTAAACACACCGTTCGAAGTCATGCTTTCATCCTGTGTGATCGATCCGAATATATAAGAGGCGTTCAACCCAAGGGACAGGTTTTTAATTGGAGTGAAGGCGTTGCTGAAATAGAATTGGTTTAATCCGCCTTCACCGGTGTAGGTTTTGGTATAGGGAGTCAATTCCCCTTCAATATTGCCGGTTTCCTGTATGGTATAACCGACGGAACTGTAAGGCACGATACCCAGGCTTGAAGCCCACCACTTTGTTATCCTGCATCCCAGTGCAAGATACCGTATGTTCCCGTCAAACTGTTGTTGTACAACCTTTTTCTGCTCTGAGCGGGTATAACTGGCAAACAAGCCAACCTCAAACAGAAAGGAAAGGCTGTCGATCCCGCCATAGGAGGCAGGATTGATATTATTCAGCGAATTCATTGATTTAAAGGCTATACCTGTACCACCCATCCCCATGACCACACCAAATCCGTTGTCTTCCGCATGACCGGCTCCGAAAATGCTATAAGGCGATGATGTCATTTGAGCTTCGGCATCTGTCATGCAGACAACTGCCAGGATCATCAACAGTATTCCTGTTCTTTTTAGTCTCTTCATCGCTATTGATAAATCAGGTAATATAACTTAAGCTTCGGGGCAGGATCAATTGTTTCGATCAGGATCCTTTCAAAATTAAGCTGGTAGTTTTCGTCATACAAAGAGATCAGCAACCCATGGTTTGTGTCGAAGTAGCCCTCCGCCATTTCCTCGGTAAAGTATGCCGTGATATCAAACGTATAGGAAGTCTCTTCATGGTACTGTTCGTCCACAACAAGCGTGGCCTGATTCACCGTATTGTCGGCATTATAAAGAAGACTAAAAGGCAGGTTTAAACGGTTCGTTCTGTAAAGGATCACAAAATTGGGCAGGGAAAAATCAGCATAGCTTGTTTTTACGGGTTCAAAAACCAATTCAGCCTTCATGATGATTCCTTTGTCATTCAGCAAGAGATCAGGCACGGTTGGAAACCTCACCTTTGTCATGATCTTCTTATATCCCTGAACAAAGGCTTTATTGCCGGCTACCCCGGAAGGGATTGGTGTCCCTTCTGCCTGTGCATAATCCAGCACGGTATTGGTGAAATCATAATCGATGTGATTGAACTCCTTCTCGGGGTATACCAGCGGAAAATCATAGGAGTTGGAAACACTGGTCTGGTCGATCCGGTGCGTATATAACCGCAATTTAAGGTAATCCGGTGTCACCTTGAAGCCTATTATCGCGTTTTTTGATGATGCCTCCGGAATCAGGGCAATCCCTTTGAAATAATTCAGGAATTCATATTCCGACAGGACTTCATCGGACCGTTCGACGAATTTGCTGAACAGTTCCTGTCCGAAAGCATCATCGATCTTTATTTCGATTGAGTCCGTGCGGCTGGGTCTGGGGCGGAACTGAACCGTGCCCAGCGGATCGTCCTCATAGGCGAATGCGGAAGTATTGAACAAAGTTCCGGTAGCACGCAAATCAATATCTTCAGTCAACCGGTGCACGTTTATCTGCAACAGGTTACTGGTGTCGCCATAGGAATATCCCGAATAGTGTATGATCAGGCTGATGGAATCGTAGTAATCATCCTCGTAAAGGTTTATATAATAGGGTAAGCCCAGCTGGAAAAAGCTGCTGCATCCGGCATTACCGAACAGGGTGTCCTCATAATTGCCGATCAGCATGGCGCCGGTTCCCGAGGTTGGAACGGAATCCTGCACGACGGTCGACATTTCCACCATGCAGGTGTCGACAATTGCCATACGGGCCGCCGATTTGATAAAATCCTCCCCGACAACAAAGGTGTTGTTATTGTCGCAGGAAGAAAAAAGAAAACCGATGCTGAAAGTGAACAGAAATATTGAAATGATACGAGGTTTCCCGGGATTCATAAGCTTAATACTAATAAGAATCAATAGTAAAGGCCGCAAGAAATAGGTAAATAAATACTATAATACAAGTTTAAACGTTGTTTCATTAATTCTATTTTATTTATTAAGCGGCTTTTCTATGTTTGTGATTAAGGTAAATTCCATATATTTGTGGCCGTAAAATTAATATAATTGTAACATGAAAAAAATAGACGGGTTTAATTTCATACGAAATAAGGTTTTCAGTCTTTCCTTTATAATATTGCTTGGCATTGCTGTTACTGTAACGATGATAAACGTTTCCTGTGGTGAAGATGATCCGGTAGTGTCACTGGTGGGTAACTGGATTGAATTGTCCAGTTTTGAAGGCATACCCAGGAGCGATGCGGTCGGTTTTGCTATTGGAAATAAAGGATACGTGGGTACCGGGTATGATGGTGAAAAACGGTCAAATTGTGTGGATTTCTGGGAATATGACCCCGACAGGAATACGTGGAACCAGAAGGCTGATTTTCTAGGCGGTGAGCGTAACGGGGCTGTAGGTTTTGGTACCGACACCAAAGGATATGTGGGAACAGGCTATGACGGGAAAGACAGCAAAAACGATTTCTGGGAATATGATCCCATCCTCAACACATGGACACAGAAGGCCGATTTCGGAGGTTCTGCAAGGTATGGAGCCGTTGGAATTACCATCAATAACAAGTGTTACATTGGCACCGGTTATAATGGATTTTACCTGAAGGATTTTTGGGAATATGATCCTGCCACCGATGTTTGGACAAAAAAGGCCAGCGTAGGCGGCAGCAAGAGGGCCCATGCCACTGGCTTTGCGATAAACGGCAAGGGATATATCTGCACCGGAGTTGACAACGGAGCGTATGACGATGACTTCTGGGAATATGATCCTGCAGCGGATATATGGGTTGAAAAAAGATCCATCTCGGATGCCACCGACGAAAGCTTCGATGATGAGTATACCACGCTGAAAGGGATAAACAAAGTGGCTTTTGCCATGAATGGCAAGGGTTACCTTGCTACCGGAGGAGAAGGTACGGCAACGACGATCGTTTGGGAATATGACCCCACTACCGACCTGTGGGAAGAAAAGACAGCCTTTGAAGGGACTGGCCGGGTGGATGCCGTAGCCTTTGCTATCGGCAGCCGGGGATATGTAGCTACAGGGCGCAGCAGCAGCTATTATTTTGATGATATCTGGGCCTTTGATCCCGGAAGCGAGTACAATGAAGATGATTGAAACGATAAGAATTGCAGCCATGCTGGGCATAACCGGTATGGCTGCAATTTTTTATTCCTGCCATTCCTCTCCGCACGTCCGTTATGACCTGAATGTTGTGAAACATGAACAGGGATGGGGGTACGAGATCCTGAGAGACCACAAACCCTTTATTTATCAGCAATATATCCCCGCCATCGAAGGCAACAAGGCCTTTGCGGATAAAAGGTCTGCAAAAAAAACAGGCAGGCTGGTGCTTTCAAAGCTTCAGCATCACCAGATGCCTACCGTTTCAAAAGAAGAGTTGAAAGAGTTGGGGATTTCAGGGGATTAGCTGGTTCCCACCTGCCTATAATCGGTTACTTTTTTTCAGCGCTTTTCGTTTTTTTTTGTATTTTTGACAGGACGTATCAGGTTTTCATGTCTCATTTCGGTTTTTTTACGGGTATTTTGTCTGCAACCCTTAATTGCCAGTTATTTTGAATTTGTAAATCCAAAAATCAATCCTATGAAAAACTTACTGGTTACCTCCATTGTTGTCGTGTTTGCCTTTATTTCAGGCAACGTTTCCGGTTATTCTTCCCTCACGGTTGGCGATCCCAGAAACAACTGGTGGACTGAACAGGGAACCATTGAAGAAGCAGAAATACATGTAAGGCCACAGGGTATCTTCATGGATTTTGACCTGTTCCTGACTTTCTCTGCAAGGGATTCATACTATTCACCTTCCGATACCCTGGAAGTCGTGTTGAACTTTGACCTTCCGCAGGATGCTATTGTCCATGACTCCTGGCTGTGGTTTGGAGAGGATACTCTTGTGGCCCGTCTCCTCGACAAATGGACTGCAACCGCTATATATGAAGGCGTGGTGAAACGCAGAAGAGACCCGTCAATCCTGCAGAAGATTTATAATAATCAATATGAGCTGAGGATTTTTCCGATGGCTGCCAACCAGACACGCAAGGTGAAGATCTCCTTTATGCTTCCAACCCGTTGGAATAAGGAAAAAGTTTACACGGCATTGCTTAATGAATTGTTAGGAACATCAAGGTTTCCTGTGCAAAATTTGACGGTGATCACCTGGGAAGATGAAACCTGGAAAAATCCGGTTCTTCAGGGTGCTGCCGGCGTTTCTTTCAAGGCCATGAACACAGCTTCTCTCGGGGCACATTACCGGGCCGATGTGGGTGCTCAGTATTTGTCAAACCGGTTAAGTATTTCATTTGACTCGCCTGCCAAAAATGGTGTGTTCATGAGCACATATGAAAACGGGGAGGAAGGCTTATACCAGATGGCCCTTATGCCTTCAGCATTTGTGAGGGCTGAATCGGGGCAAAAGGTGGCCGTTTTATTTGATTATGACATCTCCAATACCAACCTCACAATCGATCAGGTTTTACTGCAAGCCCGGGATCTGTTGCTGCAGAATCTTTCCCCGCATGACTCCTTCAATCTTCTTTTTTCGAACATCTCCATAACAAAGGCAAGCAATAACTGGCTGCCTGCTGATTCTGCCACCATAACCAATACATTCAAAAATCTCAGCAATCCGCTTTCCAGTTACAGTAACCTTCCGACACTGATAAACGCCGGGATTGAGTTTATTAAAACCAGGGGCAATAAGGGCAAAATTATTCTCATCTCAAATTCCAGTGATTACGGCAGCAGCCAGGTTGCCAACAAGCTGCTGAACGATATAATGGCTTTGATGGACCCTATCCTGCCTTTTTATATTGCGGATTATTGTAATGCCTGGAACGATTATTACTGGATCAACCAAAGATCATACTACAACAACGAATACTTTTTTACCAATCTGTCAAAATTCACCAAGGGATCGTATGAAAAAATTCTGGATGGCAAATCATACACGGAAATACTGGATAATACCCTCCGGTATCTCAGCGGATCCATTAAATCGTTCGACCTGTATACCAAATTGAACAGTGGTATTTGTTATGGCCGGTATTTATTGGGCTCAGGGACAGATATCGTGTATATTGACAATCCTATTTTGCAGGTGGGCAAATTTAAAGGTGAATTTCCCTTTGAAATCTATTATTCAGGAGAGTTTGACTCGGAAATTATTTCGGATGAAATTATCCTGGATGAAGCGGATATGCATGCCTCTGATTCATTGCTGGAAGCTATGTGGGCAGGGATTTACATTCAGCATCTGGAACAGCAGACCCAGACCAATGATGTCATTTCAGAAATTATTCAGAACAGCCTGAGTGAAAGGGTTCTCTCTCTCTATACTGCATTTCTGTGCATTGAAGAAGCTTTTCTGCCATGCGAGGATTGTGAGGATCAGAATCCTACCGCAATTCCTGATTTTAAGGTATCCCGGAAAGAGGTCCTGAGTGCTTATCCAAACCCGTTCTCCGCCTCGGTTACCATCAAGGTCAGCCTGGGTGAGGGCAGCACGGAGAAAATTATTCAGGCAGGGATATACAATATAACAGGTGAATTGATATTTGTCCCCGCACCGGAGGCTATGCAATCACAGCAGGAATTTGAATTCCAATGGGACGGACTGGATAAGGATGGAAATCCTTTGCCTGCCGGAGTGTATATTTTTATTCTGCAAACGGATAAAAACGGTTATCAGGTAAAACTGGTCAAGCAATAACGGTGGCAGGTACCGGTAAAAAGAAGGATTTTCCGTCCTGCGGCTTCCGTTAGTTTTTCTCAGGCAGCAATATGATCCTTTCGACAGCAGCTCCGGCTTTGACCACCAGCATCTGGTTGCGGTATTGGCTG
>JAGDMB010000096.1 GCA_017860375.1 Bacteroidota bacterium
AACCTGAAAACTTCCGTGGATCTGATCAAGTTCGGGATCAAGAATAATATCATAGAAATATAGAATCGAGGGCAACTCCTGACGACCGGATGCGATCGCATAGCAACCCACTGCCTTCTCCTACGTAAAACACGTAATTTTGTAAGTACCTTACTGAATTGCACTGTCCTTTCCTATCAGTTACTATAAAAGTTTCTATTTTTAGCCCCCGGTTGATTCAGGCATGCCGGTCTTTTTTTTACTGCTGAAACATTTTCATTCCCGAAAAAGATTTGCTTGCCTGTCCCTGCAATTTTTAAACTTTAAACAATTAAATATGGCTGATTTATTGGATGTAAAAGTAAATGAATTCATGGCAAAGGTCATTGCCAGGAATCCGGGTGAATCGGAATTTCATCAGGCGGTCAAGGAAGTGGTGGAATCGCTTATGCCCGTCGTGGAAGAAAACCCAAAATACAAGTTCGCCAAGATCCTCGAAAGGATGACGGAACCCGAACGGGTGATCCTTTTTCGCGTGCCCTGGGTCGATGATAACGGTGAGATCCACATCAACAAAGGCTACCGTATTGAAATGAACAGCGCCATCGGGCCCTACAAGGGAGGATTGCGTTTCCATCCCACCGTGAACCTTGGCATCCTTAAGTTCCTGGCGTTTGAACAGGTTTTCAAGAACAGCCTCACCACCCTGCCCATGGGCGGTGGCAAAGGCGGTTCGGATTTCGATCCGAAAGGCAAATCCGACCAGGAAGTGATGCGCTTCTGCCAGAGTTTCATGACCGAACTGCAGCGCCACATCGGCGCTGATACAGACGTACCGGCCGGCGATATAGGCGTTGGCGGAAGGGAGATCGGGTATATGTTTGGACAGTATAAGAGGTTGCGCAATGAATTTACAGGGGTGCTCACCGGGAAAGGAATTGAATGGGGAGGCAGCCTGATCAGGCCTGAAGCCACGGGTTACGGATGCGTATATTTTGCCGAGGAAATGCTTAAAACCCGCAAGGAAAAGATGAAAGGGAAAATAGCAGCAGTCTCCGGTTCGGGAAATGTGGCCCAGTACGCCGTTGAAAAGCTTCTCAGCATGGGCGCTAAGGTGGTCACCCTTTCCGATTCCTCGGGATACATTTATGATGCGGATGGTATCACCACCGAAAAACTGGCCTATGTGCTTGATCTGAAAAATACCCGCCGCGGAAGGATCAAGGAATATGCCGATAAATACGGTGCAAAATACGTGGAAGGAGAAAGACCCTGGGGCGTGAAATGCGATGCGGCATTCCCCTGCGCCACCCAGAATGAGATCAATGAAGAAGATGCCAAAACCTTATGCAAAAACGGTTGCATGGCTGTTTCCGAAGGCGCCAATATGCCTTCCACACCGGAAGCGGTGGAAATCTTCCTGAAGAACAAAATTCTCTATGGACCCGGCAAAGCGGCCAATGCAGGCGGTGTAGCGGTATCGGGACTTGAAATGACCCAGAACTCCATGCGTTTGCCCTGGAGCCGTGAAGAAGTAGACGAAAGACTGCACATGATTATGATAAACATCCACGAGACCTGCGTAAAATACGGCAAGACCTCCTCGGGATTCATCAACTATGTAAACGGTGCAAACATCGGCGGATTTATAAAGGTGGCCAACGCCATGCTGGCACAGGGGATCGTGTAAGTATCGGTTGATTGGTTGATTAGTCGATTGGTCGATTTGATGATTGTAAACCCTGACAGGGTTCGAAATCCTGTCAGGGTTTTTCTTTACTCGAAATACGTCGTATCCGACAGTACCATGCATGCGGCAAACCAGCCATGCAAGCCGCCGCTGAAATTGGTAGGCACATTGCCCTGTTCCACGTCAAAAATTCCTCCGCGCCAGTCGGTTTCCAGCAGCAGCGATCGGACGAACTGCTGTTGATCCTCACTCAATGAGTATTTCCTCCGGATTATCTGCGTACCTCTTGGAAAAGGGATGACCATCCGGTCGGGTGCAAACATCTTGCTTATATCGATATTGTCGAGCGTGTAAAAAACTTCAGAGGCCCGGCATGAGCCATATGCGTCACAATAACCGGGCACAGCCGACCAGTCATAAAAGACCTCCGTCATGGAAGGCTGATTTCCGGAATAGTAAACAAAGCGGAAAAGGCTGTCGTAGGAAACGATTTCAAAAGACTCCAGCGGGGTGATTGCCACCATCTCCGCCCGGGCCGTATCCGAAATTCCCTGGCAGGAAACTGCAAGCGAATATTCATTGCCTGCAGAAGCCATGAAAGGCACGACGGAACTATATTTTCCGGGTTCAACCTCGGAAAATGACAGGGTATTGACGCCGTCGCTCAGGGTGATGACGGCACCCGAAATGCCTTCCGGCTCCTGGTTCATCCCTTCTGAAGACTGGTAAAGCCTCAGTTCATGCACCTTCAATTCGTTTGTGATGATGCAGTCGACTACCGGAAACCGGTCCGAAGGCTGAATATCCCAGGTGGTCATCTTTTCACACGATACGGTGAGCAATAGGAGGAAAAGTCCCGGTAATATTGGTGGCGATCCGTTTCGCATCAGAATTTAAGGTTATAGGTGATGGAAGGTATCATGGAATACATGTACCGGTATGTGGTAATCTGTTCATTTATATTGTACGTGTCAGCCGGCACATAGAATTTGTCATCCTCACCCTGTATTTTGTTAAAATTAAGGTAGGCATAATTCCGGGTTGCAAATAAATTATAAATGGAAAGTGCGATATAGTGTTCAAACCTCTGTTCTTTCCTGTTCAGCCGCCAGGATAATCCCAGATCCAGGCGCTTGTAGGGCGGCAAACGGTCATTGTTCTGCCCGGTGTACACCGGGACCTGTTTACCCCTGTAATAATAAAATCCGGTGGGCGTTGTCATGGTGATACCCGATGTATAAACCGCATTCAGGTTCAGTGTCAGGCGGGGTCCGGGCGCGTAATCAACCGACAGGTTAAAGTCCAGTGGCCTGTCCTGTCGCGAAGGATAGGTCAGGTTATTGTTGAGTCCCTTTATCGTCAGAAAGCTTCGGGCATAAGCAAATCCCAGTTGTCCCGAGATCTTGCCCCGCGTCCTCCGGAGCATAACCTCAACACCATAAGCTTCTCCTTCTCCCTGCCGCAATTCTCCGTCGAGTAAGGGATTCAGAAGCATTTCCGCATGATAGCTATACCCTATCTGGTTTTCCATTTTTTTGTAATACAGGTCAGCGCTCACATCAAACGATCTTTCCGGCCAGGTCTTCTGAAATCCCAGGTCAAAAATATGGGCTGTCTGAGGCTTGATATTAGGTCCCGAAGGCAGCCACACCTCGAGGGAATTAAGGGGGCTGATGGAATTGTTTATTTGATTTATGTGCTGGATGGTGCGGTTATAGGATGCCTTAATATAGGCCATATGACCGGTTCTAAACGAAACAGAAACGCGGGGTTCCGGCAGGGTTTTCGAATAGTACCGGTCGCCTTTGGCATATTCATTATAGGATACAGGGTTATAGGCCTCATCATACACAATGCTGAAGCCTTCGCCATAATTGCTCCAGTTTGAAATCCGCAATCCGTAACGTAGTCCCAGCCAGTCGGTGATTTCCTGTTCCATTCCGGCATACAGAACGAGCTCGGTTGAGTTCACCTCGGACACCTTCAGTGCATTGCTGACTTCATCGGGGGTGTTGTAGTTCCCCGGATTAAAAAAATAAGCTCCCAGGTTCAATCCTGCATTCAGCTTAAGGTCAGGATTACAATACCAGGTAAACTCCGATTTCAGGTTCGAACTGGTAATATCGGAATTCCAGTAGATCTTTTTATCGTAATCGGTATAAAGGGCATAATCGTATTTGCTGGTAGAAAAGGTTGTATTGGAAAACAGCCTGCTTCCGTAGAGGTGGTTCCAGCGCAGGGTAACGGAGCTGTTGCCCCATTCCAGTCCATTGTGCTCAGCCGAAGATTTTTGTTTATACACATCCTTGCCCGAGAACAGGGTCAGAAACAGGCGATCCCTTTTGCCAAGCCTGATATTGAACTTGGCATTGAAATCGGTGAAATAGAAATCTTCGACGGCGGGACTGGCCTTTTTTACAAAGAATCCAAACGTCGAGCGCCGTATGGAAACAAACCACGAACTGGCGTCCTTTTTGAACGGACCTTCGAGGCTTAGCCTGGCAGAGACCGGACTAATGCCTGCACTGCCTGAGAAGCGCTGCATGTTGCCGTCACGGGTGCGGATATCCATGACGGAAGATAACCGCCCTCCGTACTGGATCGGAAAATCGGCCTTGTAGATCTCGGTATGCTTCACCGCTTCCGGTATAATGGGAGTAAACAATCCCAAAAGATGCGTGGGATTATAAATGGGCGATTCATCGAGCAAAATTAAATTCTGATCGTGACTGCCGCCGCGCACATAAAAATAGCTTGATCCGTCACTCTGGAAACTGATGCCGGGCAGCTGATCCATTGATTTAAGCATATCCGTTTCGCCCATGGCGGCAGCGCGTCTCTGAACCGTACGGGATTCCATGGTAGTCCTGGCCGCAGGCATGTTTAGTCCAGCATCATCGCCGGGAGCCGCCGAAACAATAACTTCCTTCACTGAATAAGGGATTGGCTTCAGGTATACATTCCAGGTGGTGTTACCATCCAATGCTATGGTCCTGCTTTCGACGGCAAAACCGAGGTAGGAGGTTTCAAGCGTATAGAGGCCTGCAGGCTGGGTGATGGAAAAAAAGCCATAATTATTGCTGAAAGCTCCTGTGCGGGTTTCCCTGACATATACCGTGGCCCCGATAAGCACTTCGCGGCTTGAAGAATCGGAAATGATGCCACTGACAGTGAATAATGCCGGCCTGACCGGGTTTTCCGGAGGGAGCTCTTCCTTTGCCTTTTTCAGTACCAGGTATCCATCCACAAGGGTATACCGGATCCCTGCCATCAGGAATAGTTCTTCAAGGACTTTCTCCACCGGTTTGTTGACCGCAGTGTAACTGACCCTGAAGTCAACGGGTATGTTGCCGGGACTGTAGGAAAACTGAATGCCGGCAGACTGGCTGAGATCCTTTAATACTTTTTCAAGCGGCAACCCGTCATAATGTACGCTGATCTTGCGGTTAAGATCCGGGCCCTGTGAAAAGGCCGGTCTGACCATCACCACCAGCAATGCCGAGAACAGGATGAATCGGGCAGGCAGAAAGGTATTATTTAGAGGAATCAGCATCCGTCTCCCTTAATGACAATATGAGTATCTTCCACGGTTATGGTCAGGTCGAGGGTGGATCGCAATACGTTCAGAACCGGGGTCAGTTCCTGGTTCTCAAAGCGGACCGTCAGGGGACAAAGCCGCACAGCGGGATCAACCCATACTTTCCGGTGGTAAGTGTTTTCCAGCACTGCAGCAACTTCGGAAAGAGTGGTATTATGAAAGTCCAGGATCCGTGTTTTCCAGGCAATATCATTCATGTTAAGCATAGGCTGTTTTTTGACCACTTTCAGGGTCCGGTCAAAAGTTCCGGTTTCCCCGGCTGAAAGAATCGCTTCTTTGGCAGACTGACCGGTTTCATACAACCTTACCGACCCTTCCGTAACGGTTACCTTCACTTCAGTCTGGTCTTTATAAGCCCTTACATTGAATTTGGTACCGGTCACCTGGATGCTCGCATCCCCGGCTGTGATAATAAAGGGCAGCGATTCATTTTTGGCCACCTCGAAATAGGCTTCCCCTTTCAGGTCAATATTGCGGTGGGTCACACCGTACCCTTTCCGATAGGTAATTCTGGATCCGGCATTCAGCGAGATGATTGTTCCATCGGACATTTTCAGAGTCGATAATTCCGCTGCCGGAGCCTTTTCGCTCTTCATGCCGGCATATTTCAACCCTGCAAAACCCAGAACGGAAACCAGCACCACGGATGCGGCGATCTGAAGGATCCTTACAAGGCTGATCTTTTTTACCCTGGCCGGTGAGATTTCTTTTTCCAGCAGCCGCCATTCCTTTTCCAGGTTTATTTCATCCCCGGGCTGAACTTTTCCCGTAATGTTCCAAAGCTTTGAAAAAGCATCAAATTCGGTCCGGTTTTTTTCATCCGCCGACAGCCAGTCGTCTATCACCCTTTGCTCGTCAGGGGTCGCTTCTCCGGCAAAATATTTCGGAAGCAGTCCGACCGGATCCATATGATTGTTTACCGTTTCCATAGCATTGGTATAGTCAGCACACCTGAACCGTGTTTTACCCTTACAAATGATCCATATTTTTTAACAAAAAAAACAACAATACATACAAATAATCGCGGAGCTCTTCCCTAAGGATCTTCAGGGCTTTTGACATGTGTGTCTCCACGGTCTTTAAAGAGAGTCCCAGCTGATCCGCAATTTCTGCATATTTCTTTCCCCCGAAACGGTTCAGTTCAAAGACCTCCCTGCATTTTTCAGGAAGGCTCTGCAGGGCTCGTTTTATCCTGCTTTCCAGTTCGGCTACCTCCAGGGTATCCGAAAATCCGGAGGCATCGGTGATCTCCTCCCGCATGGCATCCGGTTCCCCTGTAACAAATCTCCTGTTATCCCGGATAAAATTCATACAGCGGTTGTAAACAGAGGTAAACAAATACGATTTGGCCGGTTTCTCCCAGTCAAATTCAGCACGGTTTTCCCATAGCCTCACAAAAACACTGTGCACGATCTCCCTGCTGCTGTCCATATCGCCAAGGTATTTCCGGGCAAAATAGCACAACGCAGCAAAATGCTCGCGAAAGAGTTTTTCGAACTCGGTTTTCACTATGCGGTCATCAGGAAGCAATTAATGCGTGTGTTTTGCTTTAAAAGATGCCCGGATAAAGGAATGAAGATAAAAAAGCGGTCAATGGATAAATACTATGATAATGCCTGTGCCTTTTTACTCAATAAGTACTTTTTTGTTTATGACAGTATCGTTAAAATGAAGCCTCAGCAGATAAATACCGCTTTTAACCGAATCGGGTATTCTTACCGTTACACTATCGCCGAAGCGGATACGCTTATTTTCAGTAAGAACCATTCTGCCCGTCAGATCAAACAGGGTGACCTTCATCATTTCACCCTCAGCAAGGGGCGCGGAGGTATTGATATAGATTTCATCGCGGGCCGGATTTGGGAAGATCCATACTTCATCTTCATTCTGATAATCGGGAATCGCTGACGGCTTATTATGATTATTCAAAAAATAGTCCGTGGAGTCAAACACATGATAAACCTGGTCAGTCAATTCGAATTTCAACCGGGCCTTTTTGCCATAGGCCAGATCATTCATTTTAATATACCTTTCCTGGTATTGCAGGGAAGTTTCCATACTAAAGGTCTGCACCACGGAGTAACCGGCGGTATCATCATTCTTAAAATATACGATCAGATCAAGTGGTTCCTCTTCCGCATCGCCTGTAAGAAACAACAAAGGAATGGAATCTGTCGATACGGGCGATATCCGGTTCGCTGTTTTGTACCGTAAAAGCGGTATTCCGTTGGTGGAATTATTGATATTATAATACCAGGAATAACCGGCTCCAAATGTATTTCCTGAGGAATCCAGAAGCTGCACCTTAAAAAGCCCAAACGGACTATCCGGCAATAGCTCGGTGTCAACCTCCAGACTATCAACGGATCCGGTATTTTTTTCCACCAGTTCCCATGAATAACCCAGGTCATTGCTGAACAACATGCTCAGACTGCCCGAATCGACCGGACTGTTAAACCTGAATACATAATTATGGGTAATTGGCTTGTATTCTTTTGGATCGGTTATGGTTATGATGTCGTGTATTCTTTTTCGCTTGCTGAACATCCATTCGAGGATTGTTGTATCGGTATAGGCAGAATCCCAGGCATTATGACCCAGATTCTTGTATTCAGAATATACATAATCCACATTATCGGCAATAAGCCGGTATTGTTTATCCTGCGAAATGGTTTTGCAGACAAAATCATTGCAATGGGTATAGACTACCGGTATGTTCAGCTTTTCATAGGCCATGATCAGATTCCTTGAATTGCTTACCGGAACGGTGTTGTCTCCGCCTCCATGATTATTCCATACGGGAACGTGCGAAAAATTTTTGACCGTGCTGCTGTCATACCAGCCACATACCGG
>JAGDMB010000405.1 GCA_017860375.1 Bacteroidota bacterium
AAGGAATAACGCCGGGAGCGGTACACAATATTTTTTCCGTCCGGTGTCCAGGTCATCACAATATTATTCGGGCCCATCCTGTCGGCTACATCATCGCGCCCCAGCGTCGCCGTATAGGTCAGCCTTCGGGGCTCTCCCCCGTCAGAAGGGACCGTAAATACTTCCGTATTGCCGTCATACTGTGCCGTAAATGCCAGGGTCTTTCCATCGGGCGAAAATCGTGCAAACATTTCATAACCCGGACTGCTGGTAAGTTTTCTTGCAAGGCCACCGGTCTTTTCTACCGTATAAAGGTCTCCTGCATAACTAAACACCAGCTGATTACCGTGAATAGCCGGGAACCGGAATAAGCGGGATTCTTCCTGTGCATGCAGCAAAGGAATGAAGAAACAAACGGATAATAAAAGGATAATTCTTTTCATAGGTATTCGTTTTTATAGTTGAATGGTGCATTCAATCTCCTTCAAAACCGATCCGGAAGTCCTTATACCCCTATGGGTATAATGAGAAAGAACCTTTATTCTTTCTGGGTGGCAAGGACCATTTTAATGTTCAGGCTATTCCCGATCTGAAGAATATCCACAAGATCCTGTATGGTCAGCTTGTTGGAAAAACGGAGGATGATGGTGGGATTATCCAGTCCGGTTGTCCTGGCCGTCAATTCCGTTTTAATATAATCGAAAGGGACCTCACGGTCATTGATAAAGTACTTTTTATCGTCGGTGACGGTAATGCTGATCTGCTTTTTGTTGATTGCCTGGGCAGACTGGGCTTTGGGCAATAACACCTTAATGACATTGGGATTGGCAAAGGTGGAAACGATCAGGAAAAAAAGCAGGAGAAAGAACATGATGTCATTCAGGGAAGACGTGGCTACTTCCGGGGTGAATTGTTTTGACCGTTTAATTTTCATGTCAGATTGAATTAATAAAAACCAACACGTTTTCCTGTAATTTGGTGGAATAATTATCAATCCGCATCTGCAGATAGTGATAGAAAATATAGGCAACAACGCCAACGATCAATCCCGTGGCACTGCAAATCATTTTCTGATACAATCCGTCAGCGATGAGGCCTATGCTTATGTTATCCGACAGCGAAATATTATAGAATATTTTGATAACGCCCGAAATCGTACCAATAAAACCGAGCATGGGGGCAATACCGGCGATGATCCCAAGGTATCCGGTATGCCGCTCCATTTTGGATATTTCGATATTGGCTGAGGATTCCATAACATCTTCAATTTCCTGTACGGGTTTCCCCATTTTTAACAATGCGCTTTCAAAAACCCTGCCCGTTGAATTATTGTGCTTGCACATCAGCAAGGCCTGATCTTTTCGACCATCCGACAATTCCTTCAGGAAACGCTGCGAAAAACTATTTTCTGTTTTGGCGTTTTTTATCACGTAGATAAGTTTATCAATAAAAACATACACCGAAATCATGGAAAACAATAAAATGGGGATCATCACAATCCCTCCCTTGGTCATCAGCTCTAATACCGACATGTATTCTGCAGGATTCGGATTGGTAACAACATTGTCAATGAAAACTAACATGGTATATACGTTTAAAATGTGATTAATTAATGTTTACAGGTAATTGAAAATAATGATTCGTGCTCTTTCCTCCGCGTTGTGCGGGACTCCACCGAGGCGACAGCCGCATCACCCGGTTGATCTCCTGCGCCAGCAATTCATTGGGACAATTTCTGACACCGATCTGCGTCACGTTCCCTTCCTTATCTACCATAAAAACGACGAGCACTTTTTTAATATTGCGGTCTTTCATTTCAACCGGATATTTAAATTGTTCCTGGAACCAAATATGGAAATAATTATAATCCTGACCAAGAAAAGTGGGCAATTTGTAGTCACTGATCCCCGTCATGCCGGTTCCGTATCCTCCCTGTCCCCCTGTTTCAGTAACCTCCAGCACACTGATGCTGTCGTATTCTGGTTCCTTTTCCACGGTCACTTCAGCGGTGAAATCTTCCGGTATTTCAGTGTTTGCGGGTAAAATTTCGGCTGCTTCCACTTTTACCGGTTCCGGATTTGCCGGAACGATCGGTGCCGGCGGCTGCGGCAGGGTGCTTACATAGCCGCTGCTGAGGTCCTGAAATTCGATGAATTCAATAATTTCATTGATTTTATGTCCGGGAAAAAGATCCTTTATATGCCGCAGATTAACGGCAAAACCAAGAAAGACAAGAGCATGGACGAACAAGGTGCCGATTAATGGCACCAGTTTTATGAACCTGTTTTCTTTCTGTATTTTTTCCATTCACTGATCCGTTTGGGATTCAGGAGAGTCAGAATCACCTTTCTATCCTCAATCTTCCCGCTGAGGGAATCGCAAAAACCAGGCCATGGATTTAGAATGCCCTCAAAATGATCCAGGTGGATGCAAATTTAGCTTTTTTTATGAAAGGAAAAACAAACCTCCGTCATCCCGGGTATGCGATTATCGTACTGCCGGAAAAATATCATTTACAATGGTTTGAATAATACCGGTCCAGTTTTCTCCGGCTTGTTGCCAGGTCAGGCCGGCAGTCTGGCATGAAGCGGTCACCACGAGTTTGTGATCCGGTACAATAAAAATAAACTGACCCCCCCAACCCATGGCAAAATAACAGGTAGGTGCTACTGTTGTGTTTATCCATAGCTGATAACCGTATTCGGGGCCATACCAGACATCATTATTGGTATTGATCTGCGGGGTCGTCATGGCTTTTATCCAGCTTTCAGGAACCAGCTGGAACCCATTGTAACGGCCTCCGTTAAGGATCAGATTCCCGATTTTTACCATGTCGTGAGGGGATATTTTCAGGCTGGCGGCTCCGTTTGGATATCCCTTGTCATCCGCTGGCCAAACCGCATCCACAATACCGAGCGGTTGGAATAAAACCTGCAGGGCAAAATCAAAGGTATTCGTGCC
>JAGDMB010000097.1 GCA_017860375.1 Bacteroidota bacterium
GTGGACGATGGTGCCCGGTTGTACATTGATAACAAACTTGTGGTGGATATGTGGCAAAATGGAAGCAGGCGTCTGACGGAGGCAAAATTTACTTTTCAAAAAGGAAAAATTTATTCATTCCGGATGGAATATTTTGACAGCGGCCATAGGGCTTTTGCCCAGCTGGGCTGGAACATTGATCCCCTGGCTCTCATCCCGGAAGCCGTCAAAACAGCGGGGAATGCCGATGTCGTTATTGCGGCGGTGGGTATGAAAGACGATGAGAACGGCGACAGGGCCTATCTGGAATTGGACGATGCCCAGGAACAACTGATCCTGGCAATGGCCAGGACAGGAAAACCCCTTATTGTAGTAATTCAGACCGGCACTGTGATTGCCATGAATAACTGGATTGACAAAGCGGATGCCGTGATGTTTGCCTGGTATCCCGGGGAGGAAGGCGGCCGGGCAATTGCAGAAATCCTTATGGGCGATGTGAATCCATCCGCAAAACTACCCGTCACCATACCCAAAACTACCGGTCAGGTACCCATTAATTACAATCACCTGCCTTATAAACCGGCGGATTTTTATGTGGGAATCGGAAATGAGCCCCAGTATCCTTTTGGTCATGGCCTGTCCTATACTAATTTTGAATATTCCAATCTGAGGTTATCGGCCAAAGAGATACGAAAGGATGAAAAAATTATCGTTTCAGTTGATGTAAAGAATACAGGCGACAGAACAGGATCAGAAATTGTGCAACTTTACATCCATGATGAACTGGCCAGTATTGCCCGACCGGTAAAAGAGCTAAAAGGATTCTCCAAAATAACGCTGGAGCCCGGAGAATTACAAACGGTAAGCTTTACCATTGCACCCGAACAACTTATTCTTTATGATATTAATATGCATCCGGTTATTGAACCCGGAACATTTAACGTCATGGCAGGTGCTTCGTCAGAAGATATACGCCTGACAAATCGTTTTACAGTGATTCAATGATTACGGAAACAATAGTTAAACCTAAAACAATCCGGTATGAAAACAAATACAGATAATCGCCGATCCTTCCTGAAAAAAATAACGCTTGCAGGCGGTGTCGGTATAGCCGGCACCCTTTCAGGTTCAGCAGCTGTGAACTGGCTGAGAACTTCAGGAGATGCCGTTAACGGGAAGATTATTCACGTAACTCCTGATCCCTCAATAACCCAATTCAGACCATTGGAGAATATTTCAATCACTTCGGCACAGGAAGGAACAATTGTGGTTCTTGACGGGAAAAATAGTGAAACGTTCAGGGGCAGTATTCATTCATCCTTATCCATTCCGGTTGGGGGCGCACTGGGTTATCACTTGATAATTTTCCTGAATGGTGAAGGTCATCTCCTTGACTTTGCCACTTTTAAGGTTGACTGCTCTACTTCGGTTGAAGATTCGAAAGGAACCTACAGGGAACTTTTCGGTAATCTTTACCATAGCATGACCGGAGAATGGGGACGCGAAGCCGGTGTGGTGCGATACAACGGCAAGCACTATCATTCTTTTGTGGACTGGCTCAGGGATCATGTGCATACCCTCAAAGGAATGAAATATTTTTACCCCGAATTGAAATCCGGCATAGACCTGTATGCCGACTCGCAGCGTGAAGACGGCATGATATGGGATAACTATAACCGGCGGCCTGAGGGAGGCAGTTACTGGCAACAACGTTTCGATTATGCCGATTTCATAAAAGTTGTCGATGACGGTGAAAATGAATTCCACAGGATTCCGGTTGAAAATGATGTGGAATACCTTTTTATCGAAGGCATTTATTATACATGGAAAGCTACCGGTGATGACAGCTGGATGAAAAAAATGCTGGATAAAGCGCTGAAAGCCGTTGAATACAGCACGACAAATCCGTACCGCTGGTCCGAAAAATATCGGCTGTTGAAAAGAGGATATACCATTGATACCTGGGATTTCCAGAACGATGATGATGCGGCAGTCTCCGCCGGAAAAGACAATTATCCCGATGCCATGGTCATCAGGCTGCCTTATACCCGGTTTGGTGTTATGTTTGGTGACAACACCGGTATGTATGCCGGCTGCCTTTACCTTGCGGAGATGTTAACCCATGCCGGCCGGGAAGAAGAAGCGGAAAGGATCAAAAAACTTGGAGAAGGGATCCTGACCAGGCTGGATACCCTTGCATGGAATGGCCGGTTTTACAGACATCATATACCCGAGGATGCGTCAGTTAAGAGAGATCTGGGAGTGGACGAAACCAAACAGGTTTCGCTTTCCAATGCCTATTCCATCAACCGCCGGATCGGCCACGATAAAGCCATATCCATTATTAAAACATACCAGCAGATCCGATCAGAAATGCCGGTCTCTTCTCCCGCTGAATGGTATACGATCTATCCGCCCTTCAATAAAGGATACGGAGACCATAACGCAAAATGGTCCTACATGAACGGAGGCGTTACCACCATAGTTGCAGGTGAGCTTGCCCACGGGGCCTTCCTGCATGGTTATGAGGCGTACGGAATTGATATTTTAAACCGGATCCTCGCGCTGTCAAATAAAACACGCGGTTATCTGCACTGCACTTACAGGGGTGAGATGCCGGAGATACCTTTACGGAATTTCATGCCTGTCCGTTTGAAAGATGTCGCAAATACTGATTTTAACGGGAATACCATCGAAGGAGTTGCCGGATGGACAAGTGAAGGAGAAAATGATTTACACGAATTCCCTGTCGGACTGCAAGTGTTCCATGAAATTCCCTTTGACATTATCGATCCGGCAAAAAACGGGAGAAGGGCGTGCCTGGGACTTTCCGCGGACAAAAATTATGCAAGGGAGGCAACCCTTGCCGTGAATCAGAAAGCAAAATCGATCTATTTCCTGCATACAACAGGTAAAAACTACTATGCCGGCAACGTTACCCTTCAATATTCCGACGGGTCAACATGGATCGACCACATGGGCCCGGGAAAGATCTCCAACTGGTGGTACCCTGCAGAATCGCAGGACCTGAAACAAACACCTGATATGCGCGTGGCCTGGACAGGCAGGAATAAATTCAGCCGGGTTGTGGGAGTATGCCTGTATGGCTTAAATAATCCATACCCCGATAAAGAAATCACCTCCCTTCATTTTCAGAGTTCAGGTGATCAGAACAAGTGGATGATACTGGGCATAACGCTGTGTAACTATGAAGTGTTGCTCATGCCCGATTTCATATCCACCGGCATACCCGATAACTGGGGTGCTGCTGCTGTTGTTTATGCACTTGTTGAAGGACTTTGCGGTGTTCAAGACAAGGGAACAGCCTTTGATAACGTATTGCTGACACCGCGATGGTCTGCTGCCGGTGAACCCAATGCAAAGGTTACCATAAAATACCCTGCTTCGTGTGCTTATGTAAGCTATCAATACAGACATTCCGATAATGAAATGGTCGTGTACTTTACGGGCTCAATGAAGAATACCGCGTTGCAGGTTTTACTGCCCTCCCCTGCCAATCCAAAAGCCGTGTTCGTAAACGAAAAATCCGTCGACTTTCAACGGATAAAGGTGGAAGAATCGGAATACCTGGTTGTGTCACCGGTTCAGTCTGTAGTAAACAAAGTCGTAATTAAATTATAGGATAGCGAACAACGTCATTAAAATGCATAATTGGATTTCCAACAGAATAACCAGAACCGGAGCGTTGGATTTCATCAAACCGAAAACGAAACTCCCAAAGAATTTACTTTGTCAATCGTTTAAAAAATCATGTACATACTCGTAAAAAAAAGGAAGATCCTTATTGCATGCCTTTGTATTGCTTTTCTATCCTTCTATATCCATGCGGAAACCTACACTGTATCTTCCGGCAACCCTTCGGATACGGCGAAATGTTTCCGGACGATACAGGAAGGAATTGCAGCCCTTAAGGCCGGCGATTCTTTGGTAATCAGGGGAGGTGCCTATACCATTTCTTCACCCATCATCATCGAAAAATCAGGACAGGAAAACGGGTGGATAACCATTTTGTCACCTTCCAATGAAAAAGTGATCATCAACGGGGAAGCTTACAGAAAAGAGACGGCACCTGTGAAATTCGTACCGGCTGATAAAGAAGGGATCGTCACCATTCAGCATTCGAGTTACATACGAATAGAGAACATAGGTGTCAAATATTCCCGTTCGATGGGTTTTTGCATCCGTGATGCTGAATCGCATCATATCGAACTGCTCCACTGCTATAGTGAAGGGACCTATTCATGCGGTATAGGTGTTAAAAATTCGGAACACATCCGGATCATAGCCTGTGAAATTGTGGATGCCAACAATCTTGACTACAGCCCAGTCTGGATAAAAGAAAAACGTCATGAAGCTCCCCATGAGGCCATTTCCTTAATGGGTGCAAAATACTTTGAAGTCGCCTATAACCATTTGCATATGTGTACCAAAGAGGGTATTGATTGCAAAGAAACCAGTGCATATGGTACCATTCATCATAATGTGGTGCATGATTTATACCGGCAGGGCATTTATATTGACAGCTGGTTTGGAAGACTGCATCATGTTGAAGTATTTGAAAACACCATTTATGATTGTGAATGGGGCATTGTTGTCTCCTCCGAAGGAAAGAATTCGGAAATGGACAGTGTCGGCATTCATCATAATATTATTTATGATAACCGGGCATCGGGAATACAATTTGGCGTATTTGGGCACGATGAGAAAAGGAGATTCATCAACGTATACAACAATACCCTCGTCAATAATGGCAGTCCTGCCCACTGGGCCGGATTAACAGGCGGAATTGATGTACGCTCGTCGAACCTTTTCCACATAACCATTTATCAAAATGTGTGTGCAAACAATTATGGATTTCCTGTTGCATTAAGTGAAGAATACGATAGCATTGAAAATGCGCTGGAGAAGCAGCGGATAATTATCACCCGAAATGTTTGTTTCCCTATGGAAGTGAAGCCTCGAGAAAGGAATATTTTTCCGCATGCCACTATTTTTTGCGGCGCAGACAACTTTTACTGTGAACTCACTTTTTGTGATTACAAAAATAAAGACTTCCGGATAAAGGGTGACGGGATTTGTGAATCACTTAAACAGGCCAACATTAATCCCGGAGCGTATTCCTATTAAATCCATATATTAAAGGATTTAATTATATTTGTCTTTTTAGGTGGAATTGTCTTTCCCCGGGTTTTTAACGATCCACAGACAGGAAGAATTTCAACCTGATTATTTCATTTTTAATTGATTTCGCCAAATAACGAAAAATTTCGCAGGTTGATTGATTTTCAGCTATTAGAATATAAAACCAGTAAAAATAACACGATGAAGAAAATTTTAATTATCGCCATGATCATAGGGTTTCCTGTAATGGTTTTCAGTCAGGGAAACAAACAACCCGCCCCTAATGTAAAAAAGATGACCATTACCAAGCATGTGTACGAGAAAGGGGAAAAAGTGTACAAGGAACTTGAGGTCAAATACGATGCAAAAGGCAATGTCATTGAGGAAACCGAAAATAATGAAGGAATCTTCGTTATGCATTTCGTATACCAGTATGATGCCGCCGGCAATAAAATAAAAGAAACCGAGATGGACGCGGCAGGTAAAGTCAAAAAGATAACCGAATACAAATACAATAGCAGCAACCTGCGGACGGAAAAGCTGGTGTACGACGCCAGCCACAAACTGAAATCAAAGAGGGTGTATCAGTACGAAAGTTATTAGGGATCCGGATTTCCTTTGATACGATAAAATAAATACCGGTATTCCGCCGTTATAAAAAACTGACTGGCCCAAACCGTTCATTATAACCCTTATGAAAAAGCCTGTTCTTAAGAAATTTATTTTTCTTCCGGCACTGGCATTTTCACTATGTATAATATGCAGCGCACAGGATGATCTGAATGCAATTCCGACATCAGTGCCACTCATCAACGTTACATCCAATGCGCGTATCGGAGCGATGGGTGAAATTGCCACCGTTTCTTCTTCCGTATACAACGATGCCGGTCTGATCCAAAATCCTGCCCTGTTGTCAAAAAATGCCAGAACCATCGGGGGGAATACATCCTTTATGCCCTGGTTAAGAGGTCTATGGTCTGAACCCCGTTCGTTTAGAACTCTCTTCAGCAGCGCGTACCTGACGGAAAGCAATATGTACGGTGCAATAAACCAGAAAAACGCCATTGGATACCGGTTTGCGTTATCTCATTTTGGTCAGGTTATCATAAGAGATCAATATGGCATGTACTTAGGGGAATATAACCCGATTGAATATTGCCATCAGATAACATACTCGCATACTTTCAAGGATAAGCTTTCCGCAGGGGCGGGAATAAAGTATATTCACAGTGACCTGAATTTGTCGTCTGTGTCCGGCAGCTTTCCCTATCAACCAGCTAATGCTGCTGCAGTTGACCTGGGCATCCATTACAATACCTCGTTTACCCTTTCTGAGATTATGCTGCTGCACATCAACACCGGCGCCACATTGAATAATTTCGGGACCAAGATCAGTTATACCGACAATCCTTCTTCGGAAAAGGGATTCCTGCCTACCTGCCTGAGAATTGCGATAATGGTAAATCCCGAATGGAGGCTTTCGGAAAGCGTTACCCTGCATGCTGAAATCGCCTACCAGATAGAAAAACTGCTGGTCCCCACCCCGCCCATCCTCTATTACGATGACGGTGATACGATCATAAAGGGCAGGGGTATGGATGTTTCGGTCTTTACGGCATTGTACTCATCCTTTTATGATGCGCCCGGCGGATTCAGCGAGGAAATGCACGAAATAATGCACAAAACAGGAACAGAATTCCGTCTGGACGCGGGCGAAAAATTTTATGCGGCCTTAAGGGCAGGAAGACTTATGGAGCACCGGACAAAAGGCAACAGGACGTACACAACAATGGGTATGGGACTGGGTTACGCGGGATTTTCTCTGGACTCCAAATATATTGCCGGTCCCGAAAACACGAGCCTGAATAAAACCTGGGCCATTACCTTTGGGTATTGTCTGAACCTGGATAATCATAAAGAAGATCAATAACCCGAAGTGCTAATCCGGTCAGTGCCATCCACGACAAAATTGTCCTTCAAACAAGGTTGTCTGCAAATTACCAGAGGTTCATCTCTCCCTTGCATCTCAACCATTGCATCCTTTCATTCCTCTCTTATTCCATCCCTTTTTTAATCTCATCAAATCATCAAATCAATACATATTTATCTTTCTGCTATATTTGTTCCATTGAATTTAATAATGCAAAGTGCCGGATCTATGAAAAAGGAAATTGTGAACAAAGCAGCCGACAACATACGTATTCTTGCTGCCGCCATGGTTGAAAAGGCCAAATCGGGACATCCCGGTGGTGCAATGGGCGGTGCGGATTTCATCAATATACTGTACAGTGAATTCCTGAACTGGGATCCGTCCGATATGAGCTGGCACAACCGCGACAGGTTTTTCCTCGATCCCGGACACATGTCACCCATGCTGTATTCCATCCTTACCCTCACCGGCAACTTCACGCTGGATGAGCTGAAGAATTTCCGCCAATGGGGCAGTCCCACCCCCGGCCATCCCGAACTGGATGTAAAGAAAGGCATCGAAAATACCTCCGGACCGCTTGGACAGGGACATACGATGGCTGTCGGCGCTGCCATTGCCGAACGATTTCTGTGTGCACGCTTCGGGGAATGGATGGCCCACAAGACCTTTGCCTTTGTCTCCGACGGAGGCGTGCAGGAGGAGATCTCACAGGGTGCAGGACGTCTAGCCGGTTTCCTTGGACTGCACAACCTCATCATGTTCTATGACTCCAATGATATACAGCTTTCTACGGAGACCAAAGCGGTTACATGCGAAAATACGGCAATGAAGTACGAAGCCTGGGGATGGAACGTGATCTCCATCAACGGAAACGATGCCGATGAGATCCGTGCAGCGCTAATCAAGGCGAACGAGGAAAAAAGGCGTCCCACCCTAATCCTGGGCAAGACCATCATGGGAAAAGGCGCTCTGGACGCTTCAGGCAACAGCTTTGAAAGGAAGACGTCCACCCACGGGATGCCCCTGGGGGAGCGGTGCATCGTTTGAAAAGACCATCGAAAACCTGGGAGGAGACCCGCAGAATCCCTTCGTGATCTTCCCCGAAACGGCAGCGTATTACAGCGAGATAGTGAGGAAAAAGGCGGAAGCCGCCAAAGCAAAAAAAGAGGAAGAAAAACGATGGGCCGGATCAAATCCACAGCTGGCAGCAAAGCTTGAACAGTTTTTTTCGGGCCGGGCGCCCGTCATTGATTACAGCCAGATACCCCAGAAGGATGACAGCGCCACAAGGGCCGCATCGGCGAATGTCCTCGCTTTTCTGGCTCAGCATGTCGAAAATATGATCGTCGCTTCCGCCGATCTTTCCAACAGCGATAAAACCGACGGATTCCTGAAGAATACAAAAGCGTTCACCCGTGGTGATTTCACCGGGGCTTTTCTTCAGGCCGGTGTTTCCGAACTGACCATGGGCGCTGTAGCCAATGGCATTGCCCTGCATGGAGGCATCTTTGTCGCCTGCGGTACCTTCTTCGTATTTTCCGATTATATGAAACCTGCAGTGCGGCTTGCAGCCTTAATGGGTTTGCCCGTCAAGTACATATGGACCCACGATGCATTCCGGGTCGGCGAAGACGGTCCCACACACCAGCCGGTGGAACAGGAAGCGCAGATACGGTTAATGGAACACCTGAAAAACCATCACGGCGAAAACAGCGTGCTGGTTTTGCGCCCCGCAGATGCGCATGAAACCACGGTAGCCTGGAAGATGGCCCTTGAAAACACCAAAACACCGACCGCACTGCTTCTTTCGAGGCAGAATATCGCCTCGCTCCCTCCAAAACCGGGTTCCACCCGCTATGAAAGCGCGTTTGAAGCCGGCAAAGGAGCGTATGTTGTATCCGATTGTGAAGGAAAACCCGATATCGTGCTGGTCGCAAACGGCTCCGAAGTGGCTACCCTGGTGGCCGGGGCCGCAAAGCTGAAAGCCGAAAAGGGACTGAAGGTGCGCATTGTCTCCGCCCCTTCGGAAGGACTTTTCCGCAATCAGGACAAAGCCTATCAAAAACAGGTCATTCCCTCTTCCGTTCCTGTATTTGGACTGACGGCAGGCATCGCGGTTACCTTGCAGGGTATGGTCGGCCCGACAGGGAAGGTATTCGGACTGGATCATTTTGGCTATTCCGCACCCTACAAAGTACTGGATGAAAAGTTTGGATTTACGGCTGATAACGTGTTCAACCAGGTGCTGGCCTACATGGAAGAATGGAATAAATAGTAAATCGGATGCCATGAATCACCCCCGCCCTTTGTATCTGGCTTTTTTCCTGCTTGGATTTTTGATGCTGATGCCGGCTGCCGGACAGACTGCAAAGCCCAAATATATTCCTCCCGAAACCCGTATCCTGTTCATTTTTGACGCTTCACAAAGCATGGCGGGAAAATGGGAGAAGGAAAGCAAAATATCCATTGCCCAGAAAGTACTGATCCATATTATTGACAGCCTTGAAAATCTTGAAAATGTGCAGATGGC
>JAGDMB010000406.1 GCA_017860375.1 Bacteroidota bacterium
CGATTGAGGATCAAACCAGCCGCCCCTGAACCAGCAGAAATCAACAACCGGTTTATCCTCCAGTACCGATATGGCAAAACTGCCTTCGGCACTTAAATCAACATCATCGGGCTGAAGCTTCTGGTATCCAAAACGCACAACCGCCCCTCCTGAACCCTGGTAAAACTCAAGCTTAACGGGATATAGCATCCCTTTTTCGAGATCGACAATTTCAAGACTTGTTTCTTCGGCATGATCGCTCCAGTTGTCAATAATCTTTCGTTCATCAATGAATACCCTGTAGCCATCGTCACCGCTTACTACTATTGCATATTTTCCGCTCTCATCCACTTTTATAAAACCTGTCCAGCGAACCGAATAAAAAGTAGAATTCAGGCTGTTCACAGGGGCTCCGGACCAGCTGAAATTAATGGAATGATCCACCCGGGTTACCTGAGGCGAACCCTCGCATCCGGTATTTTTAAAATATTCTCCTTTTAACCCTTTTATAAGATGACCGGGAGATCCATTATAAAAAGAGGTGTTCCGGAACATTTCATTTCCCGGCATTTTATATCCCGGACCCTGCCACAAAACGAACCCGTTTTCAGCCGGCAGAATGGCATTTGCACCATTCCGGTATTCATTGGAAGGATCCGTCAAAACCATAAAATTTGATGCATTATAGGAAAATATCGCATCGATTTTATTCCGTGATGTATTGCTGAATTTATATTCCAGTGCCGCAACAGGAAGCCCGGAATGATCCGCATCACCGGGAATGAATGGGCTCCACCCCGTAAGTGTGACATCCAAAGGAAGTTCGTCATCTTCCAATTCAACAGAGCCGAATGGGAAACGCGATTGAAAGGAAGCATTGTCAAATCTCGGCAATCCGTACCACTTGTCCGACACTCCATTTCCCGCTCCCCTGCCGCCATATACCTTCCATTTCTGAACCGGTCCCTCGATTACTTTGGTTTCGTTTTCTTTGCCCTTTACTGAAATGGCCGCAAAACTATTTGGTTCGTTGAAGATGTCGGCCGTGTTTCTCACCGAAAGGTGCGAAAGGCAACCGTTTCCTTCCAGGCACACCATCCCTGCTCCAAGTCCGCCCAGCGGGTATGCAATCCGGCTCAACGATTCCTGCTGGTAAGGTCCATTGAATCTGTGCCCGGTTTCCCTGGTTTTCATGTCACATGAATCCACAAGCAGGATTGATAAAAAACAAATAAAAGAAAGGTTTCTCATGGCTTCCGGTATTAAGAGTATATCCGATTTTTTGTATTTCATTCGCTGCAAAAGACCGCTTTAATTTCCTCGATGGTTACTCCAAACAGTTTCCGGCACATCAGGTCAAGGTCGTGTTCACTGCCCTGGAAATGAAAAATCCGCTGGGTGTGTTCAATGGATTCTCCGGGTTTAAGTTCTGCCGCCGGAGACGAGCTTTCCAGTTCATAAAAAGGACCCATCTGGGTTCCATCTTCAACAGGTCCGTCGTTATAGGAATTGATCATATCACCGGCAAAAGGTTCTTTCTGAAATTGCCACAGGGAATTCACGTAGGGTCTTTCGGCAGGAGGTTTTTCAAACTGTAGCAGGGTAAGGGAACCGGAAGTCTCATCATAACTTCCCAGCAAATCTTTTGCATAATGGTAAGGCAATCCTATTTTACCCCGTTGTTTTCCGTCGGCTTTGAAAAAAATGTTGTCCTTATATTTTACCAGCCTGTCGTCAGGCACCTTGCCAAAATAGCTGTCATTGATAAAAGGCACCTTGCCCTGTGAATCATCCTGATAGGGTATAATGACAGTCGTACCCGGCGTGGGCACAAACATACACAACATCCACAGGGAGGGCATTCCTGTTTCCCTTGTCCAGGCCGTTTTCCCCTTATTTAAGAGAACATTGTTACTTTGATAGGCAACTACCTTAAGGGATAACGGGAGGGTAATCTGCAAAAGCTGACCTGCTTTTTCGCGTTCGATTATTTCGACTGCACGGGTAATATGAATCCCGAAGCTATTCCCGGAATAATTTTTCAGTGAAGCGCTTTTTTCGAAAACTATCTTTTTGTCTTCTTTCCGCATAATGGAAAAAGGTTCCGTATCGATTACTGCCGGAACCTGCCAATTATTAAAAACAAATTCCTTTCCGCCATCGAAATAAAAGGAGAACTGCCCTCCTTCGGGACCCAACCATAGTCTTTCTTCACCGCCATAGGCATTCATGTGCTTTTGTAAAATGCCGGATTCAATTAATTTATGGTTAATCCACCCGAAGCTGAATCCGCTGTCGCCGGCGAGCGTGCTTGTCATTACCCTGCCCTGATACGCCGGACAGATAAGCAACCGCGCATTCCCTGACGAATCACGGATCTCCACCAGGTCGTTGTGGTATGTAAGCAAAAATGCCTTGTCATACCCATAGCTACCCTGTCCATAGTTTTCCCTGTGCACGTTACATGAATAATTCATCATAAACAGAAATAACAGGATCGTGTACTTGCTTTTCATATTCAATTCTTTTCCGATTTTTTTGCGCCGTTGCACCGTCACGATCGCTATCGGGAAACCGGGACGCAGATGGGTTTATTTTGGATACGGTCCAGGTTTTTTATCCTTTTTCCTGGTCCCCGGCCAAACAGACCGGCTTAAATCATGGCATCATGACAGGCATTTGGATCGTTGCGCAAATGAATTTACCACTTTTTATGTTTACGTTATCATTTTTTGATTTATTTTTTAATTCTATATTTATAATCCGATGTTGCGATATTTCACTCATCCGATTATCCATAACGTACAAATCAATCAGCAATGAAAAACAACCGCAGGGAATTTATCAAAAAGGGAGCCTATGCCGGCATTGGTCTGGCTGGGCTTTCACTCTATGAAAACAGCCTGTTTGCTCAGCCACAAAAAGATCCGGAAAACCCATTGATCCGGCCATGAAACTATTGTCAGATGCGGGAAGAAAAGCCCCGAAGGTATTTACAGGGGATGAACATGCTTTTGAAAAAATGTTGAGGAATGAGAAGCTTGATGCCGTGATTATTGCCACACCATGGGAATGGCATGTTCCCATGGCTGTAGCTTCGATGAAGTCGGGTACCGCCTATACCGCGGTTGAAGTATCGGCGGCCAACACGATCGAAGAATGCTGGGACCTGGTTAATGTATACGAAGAAACAGGGAAGCAACTGATGATCCTTGAAAATGTATGCTACCGCCGTGATGTCATGGCCATACTGAATATGGTCAGAACGGGACTTTTCGGGGAATTGATCCATTGTCGCTGCGGATATGAACACGATTTGCGTCCCGTTAAATTCAATGACGGTACAACCTATTACTACGATAAAGGGGATGCTCTTAAAATGGGCAAGGATGCCTATGCAGAGGCACAATGGAGGGGACTTCATGCCATCCGGCGAAACGGTGACCTGTATCCGACACATGGTATCGGGCCAGTGGCCAATTATCTTGATATAAACAGGGGTAACCGTTTTCTTTCCCTCTCTGCCATGGCGACAAAATCAAGGGGATTGCATAAATTTATTCTGGACAATGGCGGACCCGATCATCCCTATGCCAATATTGACTTTAACCTTGGCGATATTGTAACCACCATGATCAAATGCGCCAACGGAGAAACGGTTATCGTCACGCATGATACCAATTTGCCGCGACCCTATTCACTTGGTTTTCGGGTGGAAGGGACCAACGGTTTGTGGTACAATGACGGCGACATGATCTATATTGAAAACAAGTCTAAAGTGCCAGATGAATGGGATGATGCAGAAGCATGGATCCAACAGTACGATCATAAATTCTGGAGAGAAAAAGGACAAGAGGCTGAGGGAGGCGGACACGGGGGTATGGACTATATTATGCTGACGGACTTCTTTGATGCGGTAAAGAATAACAAACCGGTACCATTAAATGCTTACGATGCTGCGGCATGGAGTGCCATCTCGGCTTTGTCCGAAATGTCGGTTGCCAGGGGAGGTTCGCTTGTTGATTTTCCTGATTTTACACGCGGAAAATGGATCAAAAATAAACCG
Source organism: Bacteroidota bacterium (assembly GCA_017860375.1). Taxonomy (GTDB): domain Bacteria; phylum Bacteroidota; class Bacteroidia; order Bacteroidales; family UBA10428; genus UBA5072. Next base: position 4,046 of record JAGDMB010000406.1, read on the forward strand.
TTCTTTGCCCTTGATGAAGGTTTCCCGATGGATTCAGAAAGGATGCTTATCCATACTATATTTTAGTGAAATAACAGGATCAAATCCATGAATCCCATCTTTTTCCAGTATTATGTGTCATGCAACGCCCATTTAAGTACGAAACCATGAGAATATTCAGCAGTCTTGAAAAATACAGAATAATCCCTGAATCCTTGCCTGTTGGCGAAAGAGTAGCTTCAATTGATGCCCTCAGAGGTTTTGACATGTTCTGGATCATGGGCGGCGAAATCATCTTCAAAAGCCTCGATCCGATCTTTCACTCACCGGCAACGCAATTTCTTTCCACCCAGCTTGAACATGTTGAGTGGCTTGGTTTCCGGTTTTACGATATCATCATGCCCCTGTTTGTCATGTTAGCCGGGATTTCGATGCCTTTTTCCATTAGCCGGCGACTGGGCAGGAACCATTCAAAATCAGCACTGTGGCCGCATATCTTCAAACGCTTTATCCTTCTCTGGATCATTGGCATGGCCGTACAAGGCAACCTGCTGACCTATGACCTGGCGCAGTTTAAGTTTTACAGCAATACACTCCAGTCCATTGCCATTGGTTACCTGATCGCCTCCGTATTCATATTGTATATAAATGTCAGGGGACAGGTTTTGGCAACCATCGGACTAATGCTTACATACTGGATCGCCATGGCGGTTATTCCGGTTCCGGGTATAGGCGCAGGTTCCTATACTCCGCATGAAAACCTGGCGTTGTTTATCGATAAGGCGGTACTCGGGAAATTTCAGGACGGTACTACTTACAGCTGGATCTTAAGCAGCCTGAACTTCGGCGCAACTGTAATGCTGGGAGTGTTTGCCGGATATATCCTGAAATCCGGAGTTACCGGGAAACACAAGGTCGTTCTGCTTCTTGGTTTTGGAATTGGTTTCCTTCTCCTGGGCAAACTCTGGCATCCCTTTCATCCCATCATCAAGCACATATGGACCGGATCCTTTGTTCTTTTTTCAGGAGGAATTATTTACCTGCTCATGGCGGTGTTTTACCTGGTAATCGATGTATGGAAATTTCAAAAGGGATCGAAGTTTTTCATCATAATAGGGACAAATTCAATCATTGCCTATACGGGTTGGCACCTTTTTAATTTCGGGTATGTTGCAGCTATTTTTACGAATGGATTGAAAGACCGGACAGGCGACTGGTTCGCACTCATTCATTCCACGCTTGCATTCCTTATCGCATTTCTGATCCTGCGTCATATGTACCGGTATAAAATATTCATCAAGGTGTGAAGGAGGAGAATTTTCCCCGAAAAAAAAGAGTATAGCTAGAAATAATCCCGGATTGCACAACGGAATTAAAATTAAAGGTCGACATGCAGAAAACAAAATACAAGGTTGAGGATGTAATTTCTCAGTTTAATCTGGACGGGGAAATACGGGATATTCATCCCTATGGTTCCGGCCATATCAACGACACATTTCGTTTACAAAATTCGAATAAAAAAAAGCCTGATTACTTATTGCAGCGTGTCAACCATACTGTTTTTAAGGATATTCCATCTTTAATGGAAAACATCCGGTATGTAACGGAGCACATCCGGAAGAAACTGGAAGCAAAAGGTATGGCAGATAGTTTCAGACGCGTACTTACCCTTGTTCCC
>JAGDMB010000407.1 GCA_017860375.1 Bacteroidota bacterium
CCTCTCCAGGGTGGAGAGGGGAAGGGGGTGAGGAGTTAAGAAGTTTGGAGAAATAGGAGTAGTTTGGATAAGCCTGGAATCAAAATAAAAAACCTTGTTCCTCAACTGCCATTCATATTACAGCCTCCGTTACGGCACATTGCCGGTTGAGACACTGGTGGCGGAAGCCGTGAAAAAAGAGGTTAAGATCATGGCCCTCACCGATATCAACAATACCATGGGGACCATGGATTTCATCTGGGAATGCAGGATGAAGGGTATTGCACCGGTTTCCGGCATCGAATTCAGGGACGATCATAACCGGCTGCTTTTTATTGCCGTTGCACGTAACAACAATGGATTCCGCGAACTCAACGAATTCCTCACCGGCCACAATCTTGAAAAGACGCCTCTCCCACCCTGCCCCCCGGCATTCGATAACAGCTATGTTATTTTCCCCTTCACCGGCATACTGCCGCGGAAGCTGCGGGAAAACGAACGGATCGGGATAAAGCCCGGCGATATTAACCGTCTTGTCACTTCACGTTTCCGTTATAACCAGTCAAACCTTGCAGCATTGTTGCCTGTCACCTTTGCCACGGATGAGCATCATACGCTGCACAGGCATCTGAGGGCAATTGACAACAACACGCTGCTGAGCAAAATTACAACGGAAGATCTGGCCCTGCCAGGCGAACGGTTCATCCCGCCGGACTTCATCCGGATCCTTTATGCAGATTATCCCGAAATATTGCAGCATACAGAGCAACTACTGAGGGACTGCAGCATTGATATTGATTTCAATTCCGTCAAAAACAAGCAGGTCTTTTCCGGCAGCCGGTATGATGACAAATTACTGCTGGAAAAACTGGCCCTGGAAGGGCTTGAATACCGGTACGGAAAATCAAATGCCGAGGCCCTGAAACGGGTCAGGCATGAACTTGAAGTGATTGACAAGCTGGGATTCTCATCCTATTTTCTGATCACCTGGGATATTATACGGTATTCGATGAGCCGTGGCTTCTATCATGTGGGGCGTGGCAGCGGGGCCAACAGTATTGTTGCCTATTGCCTGAAAATCACTGATGTGGATCCCATTGAGCTGAACCTTTACTTCGAAAGGTTTATCAATCCCAAGCGCACTTCCCCTCCCGATTTTGATATCGACTATTCGTGGAAGGACAGGGATGACGTGCAGGATTATATTTTCAAGCGATACGGGAAAAAGCATACCGCCCTGCTGGGCACGGTCACCACTTTCCGCGACCGTTCGATTTTCCGTGAGCTGGGGAAGGTATATGGCCTGCCAAAGGAAGAAATCGACAGGCTGGTGGAAGAACCGGGCGCCGTGATCAATAAAAGTGAAATTACCGGGCAAATAGAACAGGTGGGAAATATGCTGATGGACTTTCCCAATATCCGCAGCATCCATGCCGGAGGCATACTGGTTTCAGAAGAGCCCATCACCTGTTATACGGCGCTGGACATGCCACCCAAAGGATTTCAGACCACACAGTTCGATATGTATGTGTCGGAAATGATCGGATTTGAAAAGCTTGACATTCTCAGCCAGCGGGGCATCGGCCATATCAACGAAAGCGTGGAAATCATCCGGGGCAACCGCGGCACGAAGATCGACGTCCACCGTGTCCATGAGTTTAAAAAAGATCCGCTTGTAAATGAACGCCTTTATCAGGGTGAGGCCATCGGATGTTTTTATGTTGAAAGTCCCGCTATGCGCGGACTGCTGAAGAAACTGCACTGCAACAATTACCTTTCGCTTGTTGCGGCCAGTTCCATCATCCGTCCCGGTGTTGCCAAATCGGGGATGATGAGGGAATACATCCGTCGTTTCCATAACCCTGACCGGTTCGCTTATCTTCATCCCATCATGGAAGAGCAGCTGAAAGAGACCTATGGCGTGATGGTTTACCAGGAGGATGTGATCAAGATCTGCCATCATTTTGCCGGGCTCGACCTGGCCGATGCCGATATATTGCGGCGTGCCATGGCAGGGAGATATCGTTCGCGGAAAGAATTTGAACGCATCCGGGAACGGTTTTTCACCCATTGCCGTGAAAGAGGTTATCCGGAAGAACTTATTGCAGAGGTGTGGAGGCAGGTCGCTTCCTTTGCCGGTTATGCCTTTTCTAAAGCACATTCAGCTTCCTATGCCGTGGAGAGCTACCAGAGCCTGTACCTGAAGACCTATTATCCGATGGAATTCATGGTGGCCGTCATCAATAATTTCGGGGGATTTTACCGCACCTGGGTGTATTTCAATGAAGCGCGGAGAAGCGGGGCCAGGATCAATCTGCCCTGTGTGAACCACAGCCATTACAAAACCTGTATCGTTGGCCAGGACATATACATTGGACTGATACACATTGCCAATCTTGAACAAAAGATTGCCGAGGCCCTGGTGGACGAAAGAGAAACCAATGGTCCATACAGGGATCTGGAGGATTTCATCCTGCGGGTCCCTGTCGGCATTGAACAGATGGTTATCCTGATCAGGCTTGACGCTTTCCGCTTTACCGGAAAGACAAAAAAGCAGCTGCTGTGGGATGCCCATATGTTGTTGGGGAGCAAAGACAAACAGCCGGAGACCGGACGCCTGTTTGTTGAAAAAACCCGGGAATTTGCGTTGCCGGAACTTGAACAGACCCGCGTGGAGGATGCCTATGATGAAATCGAATTGCTGGGCTTCCCGGTGAGCCTATCGGCTTTTGACCTCCTCGAAACAAGCTTCCGGGGCGATTTTTTTGCCCATGACCTGATACATCATGTGGGTAAAATGATCCGTATCCTGGGCAACCTGGTTACTATCAAGTATGTGCACACCGTAAAAGGCGAATGGATGCACTTTGGCTGTTTCCTCGATATAAAAGGGGAGTTCTTTGATACCGTTAATTTCCCCG
>JAGDMB010000098.1 GCA_017860375.1 Bacteroidota bacterium
ACCCGACCATATCCGGGCATTTGCTGCACTCGCAGAAAACTATCCCCCGCGCCGGCTTCCCGAAATACCGGTCACCACCCGCCTGAGCGGACTGGAACCCTTGGCCATTAGCCGCGAAAGCAACTTCGTCAACATCGGTGAACGGACCAACGTGGCCGGTTCCGCCAAATTTGCCGGTTTAATCCGCGAAGGAAAATACGAAGAAGCCCTGTCGGTTGCCCGTGAACAGGTGGAAGGAGGAGCCCAGATACTGGATATCTGCATGGACGACGCCATGCTCGACGCGGAAAAATGCATGGTCCGGTTTCTGCACCTGATTGCTTCCGAACCTGACATAGCTAAAATTCCCGTGATGATCGATTCGTCCAAATGGTCGGTGATCGAGGCGGGACTTAAATGCGTACAGGGAAAACCGGTCGTAAATTCAATTAGCCTGAAAGAAGGGGAGGAATCCTTTCTCGAACAAGCCCGGAAAATTAAACAATACGGCGCTGCCATGGTAGTGATGGCATTCGACGAAAAGGGGCAGGCCGACACATTCGAACGGAGAAAAGCGATCTGTCAGCGCGCATACTCGCTGCTTACGGAGAAAGTGAAGGTAAAACCCGAAGACATAATTTTCGATCCCAACGTACTTGCCATTGGCACAGGGATTGAAGAACACAATAACTATGCGGTTGACTACATCAATACCGTAGCCTGGATCAAGGCATCCCTGCCCCACGCGAAAGTTAGCGGAGGAATCAGCAACCTTTCCTTTTCCTTTCGCGGAAACAACAAGATCAGGGAATCCATCCATTCGGTTTTCCTGTACCATGCCATCGGCAAAGGGCTTGACATGGGCATCGTAAATCCTTCCATGCTGGAGGTATACGATGAGATCCCGCCCGACCTGCTGGAAAAGGTAGAGGACCTGGTACTGAACCGCCGTCCCGATGCCACCGAGCGTCTGATCACTGTGGCTGAAACCATTAAGCAATCTGGCAAGAAAGAAGAAAAGACCGATGAATGGAGAAATGCCTCCGTGGAGGAACGGCTGAAACATGCGTTGGTCAAAGGTATTGTTGATTATATAAGCGATGATGTATTAGAGGCCCGTCAGCACTATCCCAGGGCACTGAATGTGATTGAAGGCCCCCTTATGGATGGTATGTCGGTTGTCGGCGATCTTTTCGGCGCCGGTAAAATGTTCCTGCCTCAGGTGGTGAAAAGCGCACGGGTGATGAAAAAAGCCGTTGCCACTCTCCTTCCCTTTGTTGAAGAAGAGAAAACTGCGGGTGAGCAAGGCGGCTCAGGATCGTCGGGAAAAATCCTGCTGGCTACCGTGAAAGGCGATGTGCACGACATCGGTAAAAACATTGTCAGCGTGGTACTGGCCTGCAACAACTATGAAGTAATTGACCTGGGCGTGATGGTGCCAACGGAAAAGATCCTGCAGTCCGCCCGGGAACTCAATGCCGACATCATCGGATTAAGCGGATTGATCACGCCTTCCCTTGAGATCATGGCAGATGTGGCCCGTCAGATGCAGAAAAGCGGGTTCACCGTCCCCCTGCTCATCGGAGGCGCCACCACCTCCAAAGTGCATACGGCAGTAAAAATTGAACCCCATTACCATGCACCGGTCATCCACGTGAAAGATGCATCAAAAAGCGTAGGAGTTGTCAGCAGTCTGCTTTCCCGGGAACAGCAAAAGGACTTCATCCTGAAAACAAAAAAGGAATACGAAGCGTTGCGCACTTCTTACTCGGGAGTAAAATCGCAAACCCCGTATGTTTCCCTCCAAGAGGCCCGCAATAACCGGCTGAAAATTGACTGGCAGAAGGCCGCCATTCAAAAGCCCCACTTCACGGGAATCAGGGTTTTTGATGATTTCCCCCTGGCGGAAATAAAGGAATACATAAGCTGGGTCTTTTTCTTTATCGTCTGGCAGCTTCGCGGAAAATTCCCTGAACTGCTCGATGATCCGATAATCGGTAAAGAAGCCCGGAAGCTGTTTGATGATGCCAGACGCCTGCTTGATCGGATCATCAGCGAAAAACTGCTGACCGCCCGGGGTGTGGTGGGCATTTTTCCGGCCAATTCAACGGAAGATGATATTGAACTCTACGCCGATGAAACACGGAAAGAGGTAATTGCCAGGTTTGTTAACCTCCGGAACCAGGAGAAAAAGACTGATGGTTCACCCAACCTTTGCCTGGCTGATTTTATCGCTCCGCGTTCCAGCGGCATCCCTGACTACCTGGGAGCATTCGCCGTAACAGCAGGACTGGGAATTGAAAAGTTGCTTGCAGAATTCGAGAAGAATCTGGACGATTACCAGGGAATTATGACAAAAGCTCTGGCCGACAGGCTTGCAGAAGCCTTTACCGAGCTGCTTCATGAAAAAGTCCGGAAGGAGATTTGGGGTTATGCACCCGGCGAATCGCTTTCCCTTGATGAAATGCTGCTCGAGCATTACCAGGGAATACGTCCGGCATTCGGATACCCGGCCTGTCCCGATCATTCGGAAAAAGAAACCCTTTTCCGCCTGCTGGATGCAGAAAAAAATACCGGTATTTCGCTTACCGAAAGCTTCTCTATGTATCCTGCCGCTTCGGTCAGCGGAATACTATTTGCCCATCCGCAATCAAGGTATTTCTTTGTGGGCAATGTCTCGAGAGACCAGGTGGAAGAGTATGCCCTGCGCAAAAAAGTCAGTCCGGAAACGATTGAATCCTGGCTGCCGGTGAATTTGAATTATAAATAGAAAAGTTTGAAGATTTGAGAGTTTGAAAATTTGAGAGTTTGAAGATTTAGAAGTTCTCCTGTTTGCAATTTAAGAAGTTTACAGATTGACAGGTTTACAGATTAACAGATTTACAGGTTTGCAGATTTACAGATTGACAAGTTTACAGAGTTACAGGTTTATAGATTGACCGATTAAAACGTTTGCATAATTCATTGTTATTGTACTTTGTCCTGATTGTATTTTTTTTGATATTGAAATGAAGATCACTGAATTTTTTGACCGGAATGAAAAAACTTTTTCCTTTGAGTTTTTTCCTCCCAAAGATGAAATTTCTGCGGTTGATTTCGGCATCAATGTAGGGCAACTGCTGAAACTCGATCCTTCTTTTGTTTCTGTGACATACGGAGCCGGGGGATCGACGCAGGAAAGGACTTTTGCACTGGTGGACTACCTGCAGAACAAGATCGGACTGACTACCATGGCACATTATACCTGTGTCAATGCCACGCACGATAAAGTCATTTCGGATATTGGTCACCTGAAAACCATCGGTATAGAAAACCTTATGTTACTGCGGGGTGATCCGCCAAAAGGCAAAGCTGATTCCTTTAATAAAGACTCTTCTTTTCAGCATGCCAGTGATCTCATACCCCTTGCCCGCTCGCTGCACCCCTTCAGCATTGGCGCTGCCGCTTACCCCGAAAAACATCCGGAAGCCCAAACATTGAAAGAAGACCTTGAGCACCTCCTACTAAAATATGAAGCCGGTGCTGATTTCCTGCTCACACAGTTGTTCTTCGACAATGAAGCCTATTACAAATACGTTACACTGGCCCGCAATAAGGGGATTAACTGCAGGATCATTCCGGGCATCATTCCCATCACGAGTTACAAACAGATACAAAAGTTTACTGCCATGACCGGGGCTTATGTCCCGACGGCCCTGGCCGATAAGATCAAAACCTACGCTGATAATCCAGAGAAAATATACCAGACCGGACTTGATTTTGCCATTAAACAGTGCATCGAATTGCTGGAATGGGGAGCTCCCGGCATTCATTTTTATACGCTCAATAAATCAAGGGCGACCATTGAAATTTACGAAACGCTTCCAAAGAGTCTGAAGAGTTAAATTAGTTCACAGTTCACAGATCACAGACAATCTGTAAACCTGTCAACTTGTCCATCTGTCAACTGTATTGCCTTGTTCTTTTTTCTTTATTCTATACTCCTGTCTTTCGACTCCTGGTTCTTTTCAGGGTACATTTTTAAGCGTTTCCACCAGATAATCCCAGAATTTCTGAACACTTGCAATATGCACTTTTTCATCCGGTGAATGCGGATGCCGTATGGTAGGTCCAAAGGAGATCATATCCAGCCCCGGATACACACCGCCAATGAGGCCACATTCCAGGCCCGCGTGAATCGCTTTCACCTCAGGTGTGACACCGTATTTTTTTTCATAAACCTTCTTCATCACTTTCAGGATGGACGATTCCATATTGGGTTTCCAGCCCGGGTACGAACCGGTAAATTCCGCTTTGGCGCCTGCCATTTCAAACAATGCACGTATCCGGTCGGCCAGTGCCAGTTTCGAAGAATCAACCGAACTGCGCAGGAGGCAGTGAACCCTGACTTTTTTGTCCTCTGTCTTAATGATCGCAAGGTTGGTGGAGGTTTCAACCAATCCGGGCACATCATCACTCATCCGGATCATGCCGTTTGGACAAGCATATACGGCACCAATAAGTCGTTTCTGAAGGGATTTCTTCATCATTCTCTTTGCCGGTGTCGTCTTCATGATCTCAATCTTCAGATCAGGTTCGCGTTTCTGCATTTCGGTTTTGATAATCTTTGCTGTCTTTTCCAGGTTCTTCATCAGTTCGGATTCCTGCTTCCTGGGTACAACAACTATGGCAAAAGCCTCACGGGGAATGGCATTCCGCATGTTCCCGCCTTCAATCTCTGCAATCCGCATATCCGTGCTGCGGGATCCCGCATACAAAAGCCGGAAAAGAATAAAATTCGAGTTTCCCCGGCCCAGGTTAATGTCAAGTCCCGAATGACCGCCTCTCAAGCCGCTGATCTGAATCTTACAGGCCTGGTAGTCTTTGGTCACGGATTCCGATGTGTAACCGAAGGTCAGGTTCCCGTCAATGCCTCCGGCACACCCCACGTATAATTCTCCTTCGTCTTCCGAATCAAGGTTCAGCAGGATATTTCCTTTCAGCATCCCCGGTTTAAGTGCAAAAGCACCTGTCATTCCGGTTTCTTCATCCACCGTGAATAATGCTTCCACTGGACCGTGAACGATGGACTTCGATTCCAGCACTGCCAGCATACTGGCTACGCCAATGCCATTATCGGCTCCCAGGGTTGTGCCGTTTGCCTTTACCCATTCGCCGTCGATCAGGGTTTCGATGGCATCCTTCTCAAAGTCATGTTTTTTATCGCTGTTTTTTTGCGGTACCATGTCAAGATGGGCCTGCAAAATAATACCCTTTCGTTTTTCCATGCCTGAGGTCCCGGGCTTGCGGATAATTACATTCCCGACAACATCCACACGGGTTTCCAGCCCAGCTTTCCGGCCGAAGTCTTTAATGAATTCCACCACCCTGGCTTCCTTTTTTGAAGGTCTGGGTATCTGTGTGAGGGCATCAAAATGCTTCCATACCTCAGCAGGCTGTAATGAAGTTATTTTTTTCATATGGGTTAAAATTGTATTTTTTAAAGATACTCCATTTTCATTTCTCCATGGTACGATATTTGTCAGGTTTTTTAGTGAGACTCAGTTTTCAAGAGCCTTAGGCGAATTGAAAACTGCAAGTCGAACTAATCCCGATAGCGAAGCGTATCGGGATAATGTGACTCCGTTATCATGAGTCATAAAACATTCAGGGCAGAATTATGTTTTATTATGAAGGAATCAAAAACCCGAATAAAAAACTACTTTTGCATAAAAGAAACCAAAAAGACAATAGCATCTCATGAAAAAGATCTTTTCTCTTCTGATCCTCGCCTCTGTTTCCCTGTTTTCCTTTGGTCAGCCGGTGAAGTGGTACACCATTGAAGAAGCCATGGCCATGACAAAGAAAGAGCCGCGCAAAATCGTAATCGATGTATATACGACCTGGTGCAAATGGTGTAAGGTTATGGATACCGCTACTTTCCAGAATCCGGTTGTTGCCGGTTATCTGAATAAAAAATTCTATCCGGTCAAATTCAATGCGGAACAACATGAGGATGTGGTCTTTGAAGGTAAAACGTATAAGTTTGTGGCGGGCGGTGGCAGAGGGTATCATGAACTGGCAGCAGCCCTTTTAAATGGCAATATGGGATATCCCTCCATTGTATTCCTTGACGAAAAGGGACAAATGATCCAGCCTATGCAAGGCTATATTAAAGCCAAACAATTCGATCAGATCATCAAATATGTGGGTGAGGATTTGTTTAAAACCCAGAAATGGGAGGATTTTCTTGCCACCTATGTTTCACCGGTAAAGGAATAACAAAAGCTTATCATTGTCTTATCTGTAATCAGCGAGGTTCCGCTGTCACCAGGGGGCCAAACTGATATACAGGCTGTTTTGTTTCCAGCAGCAATTGTTCTCCGAAAAGGATCCGGATCCATGCCTGATCCGGTATCCGGTAAATCAAATCGTTGTTTATTCTGCCCGGTTTCAGTGCAGGGGCATCAAGTCCCCTTATTTTATTCATGTCCTGAATAACAATCATTATCGGTTTACCCTCGTTTTCACCTGCTTCCAGGAATCCCTTCTTATCGGAGAACCGGAAAAGGATGGTTCGCCCGTTTTCCGGAACGGTTTCAGGCATATAATGAAAAGTGCGGGTATGCAGGGAGGTGCTTTTCTTTCCGGTGAAAAGAGAAAGATACTCCATTTCTGTACGGTTCAGCTCTTCCACGGCCCTGCCCAAAGCTTCCCCGTCAGGCATAAAATCATACTGGCCCGAAATAAGTTTAAACCTCCTTTTGCGGATCTTGATAATGAAATTGGCGGCTTCTTCAGCCTTTTGTTCCAACGTTTTTATTTCCGGAGCATTTTTAACTTTTGCAGCCGGTTTCATGAAAACGGACGTGTCCGGCAATACCTCGCTGATCATTATTCCTTTGTCAGCCTCGAAATTCCGCTTCACGGAGAAATCAGTAAAATTCAGCGGTTCATGGGGAGGATTAACCTTATTCGTAAACACCTGCCGGCTGATAAAATTCTCCGGAAGCAATATCAGGCTGTCGGCGCTTAATTCACGGATCACCTGTAAATAAGCAGCTTTCTTTGAACCGCTCACACCAAAAAGAAAATCCGCGTCGGCTTCCAGATAACCGGAAAGGGTTGCGTCTGTCAGCGACCACTTTTCGGAGGGTGCGGAAATTGCATCCGTAATCCCGAGATATTTTTCAGCAAAAATGTGATACGGACCGGGTACGAAGGATTCCTGCTGCGCCACCACGGTAATTGCAAAAGCCGACATAGGAAGGGCATACATGCAGGTACTGTTAACAAGGTGACCGGTATCATTTACATTCGTTACGGAAATTTTCGCTGCCGGATTGCATGAGAATAGCAAGGCTATTAACAACAGGCTGTTACTTTTTTTCATTGCCGTTCAGGATTTCGGTTTTTAAAAATGCATCTCCAAGATTATCGATAATATCGGATGCGATAAGCGCATGCCAGCCCGTTTTCGTGGCGGCGTAATCGCCTGCCAGACCGTGAAGGTATACGCCAACAAGAGCCGCATCAGCAGGTTTATATCCCTGGGCCAGCAAAGCAAGCAGGATACCGGAGAGCACATCGCCGCTGCCCCCCGTTGCCATGCCAGGATTCCCGGTGCTGTTGAAAAAGCAAGTTCCGTCAGGCATCGCAATACTGGTATTCGCTCCTTTAAGCACCACAATAACCTTGCGGACCCGCGCAAATTCAATCTGTTTCATCAGGCGTTCATAGCCCGTATCTGTTTTGCCGGCCAGCCTTTCGAACTCTTTCGGGTGTGGCGTAAGAATACTGTTTTCCGGTATACGCTGCTGCATTTCCTTATGCGCAGCAATCAGGTTCAGCGCATCCGCATCGATCACGAGGGGAACAGTACATTTCAGGAATAAAGCGTTCAGGGCCTCCTCCACTGCAGGACGGGTGCCGATACCCGGGCCTACTGCTGCAGCCGTATAAGGCTTCAGATCGGGCAATTCGGAAAAACACTCCTCAGAAGGATCAAGGCTGACAATGGCTTCCGGAACCGCAACCTGCATAATCCAATACCCCCGACCCCCGCTCTCAGGCAGGCCCTGGATGCCAAAACTGCCGCCCCCATCATTCCAAAGGAACCGGCCAGCAAAAGGGCATGGCCGAAAGTACCCTTGTGCGAAAATTTCCTGCGCGGTACTATGCGGAGGGCAACATCGGTTCCGGCTGTATAATAAAAAGGAGTGGGTGTTTTTTCAATACTTTCACGGTGAAGCCCGATATCCAGAACGGTCCATTCCCCAACGAATGCCTCGTTCTCAGGAAAGAAAAAAGAAAGTTTCGGGAACTGGAAT
>JAGDMB010000008.1 GCA_017860375.1 Bacteroidota bacterium
CTGTGCTCGGTCCTTTTGATTATTTCATCCTGCAGGTCGGTGCCGAGGTCGTTGAAGTAGTCGCTGTAACCGGCCACGCGCACGATCAGGTCGCGATAATTCTCGGGGTGTTTCTGGGCATCCCTGAGGGTGTCGGCGGAAACCACGTTGAACTGGATATGATGCCCGTCAAGCCGGAAATAGCTTCGGATAAGCTTGGTGATCTTCAGGATGGATTCCTCATCCTCAAAAAATTCAGGGGTGAACTTCTGGTTCAGCAACGTACCACCGGTCTTCAGATGATCGATCCTGGAAGCGGATTTTATGACCGCTGTCGGGCCATGGGTATCGGCTCCCTGCACGGGTGATATGCCTTCCGATAAGGGGATGCCCGCTTTCCGGCCGTCGGGCAATGCCCCGATAACGCTGCCGAAATAAACATGACAGGTGGTGGGCAGCAGATTGATACGGTGAGATCCGCCACGGCCATTGGGTTTACCGTTAACCGCGTCGTAATAGATTTCAAAGACTTCCAGCAGCCTTTCATCGGCTTCATCGTTGTCATTTCCGTATTTCGGCGTGTTGTAAATCAGGTCGTACCGCAACTGCTTGTTTTCCGTGAAGTCGGATTTCAACGCGTCGAGCATCTCCTGCATCGAAATGGTTTTGTTGTCGTACACATGATGCTTCAGTGCTGCCAGGCAATCCGTCATGGTACCCAGTCCCACCCCCTGGATGTAGGAAGTATTGTACCGGGCTCCTCCGGCCACATAGTCCGTTCCTTTTTTAATGCAGTCCTCGATGAGGATCGACAAAAAGGGCACCGGCAGATGACGAGAGAAGATCCGTTCAATGATGTTATTGCCGCGAATCTTGATCATTGCAAAATGGTTCAGCTGGGTGCGGAAGGCATTCAGCAGTTCCTCATACGTCTTGAAATCAACCGCCTCGCCTGTCTTTAAACCCAGTTGTTTGCCCGTCCTGGGATCGACACCGTTGTTCAGCGTAAGTTCGAGTATCTTGGGCATATTGAAATACCCGGTCAGGATATAGGCTTCCGTTCCAAATGCCCCGGTTTCCACACAGCCGCTTGCGCCGCCTTTCCGGGCATCGATAAGGTCCTTTCCCTGCCTCAGCATTTCCTGGATGAGGGCGTCGGTATTGAATACCGACGGCTGTCCGAATCCGGTTTTAATGATCTTCACGGCCCGGTTGACAAAGGCATCGGGATTTTTCTTGGATACCTGCACCATCGAGCTGGGCTGCAGCAGACGCATTTCCTCGATGACATCGAGCAGCATATAACTCATCTCGTTCACGGCGTCGGTACCGTCCTCTTTCACACCCCCCAGGTTGATCAGGCAGAAATCGGTATAGGTATTGCTTTCCTGTGCGGTAACGCCCACTTTCGGCGGTGAAGGATGGTTGTTGAATTTGATCCAGAAGGCCTGCAGAAGTTCGATCGCTTTGTCTTTGGTCAGGTTGCCCTGTGCGATGTCTTTTTGATAAAAGGGCAGCAGATGCTGATCAAGCCGTCCGGGATTAAAGGAATCCCAGGGATTGGCTTCGAGGATCACCCCCAGGTGGACAAACCAGTAGTATTGCAGGGCTTCGTGCAGGTTTTCAGGGGCATGAGCCGGCACTTTTCTGCAGACTTCCGCCATTTTTATCAGTTCGGCCTTTCGCGAATCACTGCCTTCACTTTTTGCAAGCTTTTCAAGCATCGCAGCATGCCGTTCCGCGAATCCGATCAGGGCATTGGCCGTCACTTCCATAGCTTTTAGCTCTTCAGCTTTATCATAGGCGTTGGGATCATGAACGGGATCAAGTGTTTCAAGACTCTGTCGGATCTCCCTGATGAAATCGAGCATGCCCTTCCGGTAGATTGCATCCCCGCACACGGTATGCCCCGGTGCCCGTTGTTCCTGGAATTCGGTGAATATACCGGCGGAATAAGCATCCAGCCATTCACGGCTCATGGTTCCCATCACTTTTTCACGGTTTGACCTCCCGGTCCAGTAGGGTATGATCTTTTCTTCATATGCCCTGCGGGTCTCCTCATCGACCCTGAAAAATACCTTTTCCCTGGAATTCAGGATATCCAGGTCCTTCAGCGAATGAATGTTGATCTCGGGATAGGTGGGTGTCGCCTTTGGTTCGGGGCCCCTTTCCCCCACGATGAGTTCATCCTCGCCTATATAGATGGCCTTGTTCATGAGGATGTATTCAAAGGACCTGGCCCGTGTCATCGGTACCGAAAGTCCCCTTGCTCCCTCACTCTGGTAAAAATCCGTCAGGAGCAATGCCCTCTCGGCCGATATCCGGTTGACGGCATTGATGCTTTTTTCCCTGAGTTTTTTAATCCGTGCGTTCATAATTCAGAATTATTATTGTATTATTTCTTTGAGGCCTTTGTGCACTTTGCGTTTATTGTTTTCATCATCCACCAATGGTGACTTTAAATCCGCCCTTCTGAAACACCTGCAAATAGGGCAGAAGATCATTCTTTTTTAGCGACGGTACCCCGTCCATGGGATTCGGCATGGCAAACCTTTTATATTTATTGGTTCCCAGCGAATGATAGGGCAGAAGGTCAACCTGCTCGATCGTGCCGTCCAGTGATTTCAGGAAACCCATCATCTCCGCCATATCGTTTTCGGTATGGTTAAAGGCGGGTATGACAGGTATCCGGATGCGTACCGGCTTGCCGCTTTTTAAAAGGTATTGCAGGTTATCCCGGATGATTTCATTGGAAAATCCTGTTGACTGCAAATGTTTCGCCGGATCATGGTGTTTGTAGTCAAACAGGAACAAGCTGGTAAAGGGCAGAATCGGATCGAAGGCTTTCCGGTGTATATGCCCGCTGGTGTCCACCGCCGTATGCAGCCCTTCGCGCTGACAGGTTTCCAGGCTCTCCAGCAGAAATTCGGGCTGCAACAAAGGCTCGCCACCCGAGAAGGTCACTCCTCCGCCGGACTCTTCGTAAAATACTTTGTCGCGGATCAGGATATTCATCACCTCATCCACACCATAAGCCCGGCCCACCCATTCCTCCTGTTCAAACCATTCTTCGTCCACCATGACCTTCTTTTGAAATTTAAAGGGCAAGGGATCGATGCTTTCCGGGTTGTGACACCAGCGGCAGGACAGGGGACATCCTTTGAAAAAAACCGTGGTGCGGATGCCCGGCCCGTCATGTGTGGCAAAACGCCTGATATCAAAAATGATCCCTTTCACAGTTTACAATTGCATGATTTGTCGGAAAAATGAAAACAAGAAATAACAGGAAGAAAAAGACATTTCCCCCGTGTCGGTAAATGAGGGAAAAAAAGGAAGGAAAAGTTTATATCATCCAGCACTCGTAAAGGCCTTTGCCAAACCGGTGATACAGGGTATTATGGTAACGGGTATCTCTTATCATAAAACCAATTATTACAATTCATGCAAATATACACTATTTTTGTGTCATAGCGCTGTAATCCCAGCATAACTTTACGCTTTAACAATGTTCTGGACAATACTATGGCTGGCGGCCGGATTTTTATTGCTGATTAAGGGGGCTGACTTCCTTGTCAAGGGTGCGTCTTCACTGGCAAGGCGTTTTAATATTCCCGAAATCATCATTGGCCTCACCATTGTGGCTTTCGGAACGTCCACTCCCGAACTGGTTGTGAACATCGTTGCATCGGTCGAAGGTCGGGGTGAGGTAGTGCTGGGGAATGTGATCGGCAGCAATAATTTTAATACCTTTTTCATTTTAGGTGTTGCCGCTCTTATTTTTCCGCTTACCATTCACCGTTCCATAATCCTGAAGGAAATTCCCTATACCCTGATAGCGGCCTGTGCCGTTTTGCTGCTGGCGAATGACATGCTGCTGTTCAACAGGGAAAACAATTGGCTGGGACGGATCGACGGCCTGATTCTGCTGGGATTCTTTATCATCATTCTGATCTATATATTCCGGAACCAGCAGAACAGAAGCCTGGATGACTCGACAAGCGCGGGCTATTATTCGATTCAGAAAACTGTACTATTGCTGGCTGCAGGATTTGCAGGACTGATCATCGGGGGCAAGCTGGCAGTAGACAATGCCGTGATCCTGGCGCAGAGGATAGGCCTGAGTGAAAGGATCATCAGTCTTACCGTCCTTGCTGCAGGGACTTCACTGCCTGAGCTGGCTGCCTCGGCAGTGGCCGCCTACCGGAAAAAATCAGATATTGCCATTGGCAATATTGTCGGCTCCAGCATCTTCAATATTTTTTTCATTCTGGCTGTCAGCTTCCTCATTGCACCTGTAAGGTATCCGGTAACGTTCAATACGGATCTTGCCCTTTTCCTGGCGGGTACGGTACTGTTGATTCTTTTTACCTACACCGGCAGGAAAGCAAAAATTGACCGGTGGGAGGCAATAGTATTGATGGGTATATTTATCGGGTATACGGTTTTTCTGTTACGATGAATTTTTAAACCGGATCATGATATTATCTGGAAATTCTTAATTTTGGCGCTTCCAACTTTGTTTTTACGATGAAAGGCCGCCTGCAATTTATTTTCACCTACCTCTTCTTCTGGTTTGTTCTATTCATCATTGGCAAGTTTATTTTTCTGCTGTATCAGTTCAATCAATCCTTTGCCCTTCCGATCGCCGATTGGTTCCGGATATACGGGCACGGATTGCGGCTCGACTTTTCCACACTGGGTTATTTTTCACTGATACCGGTACTTATCCTTTCTGTTACCTCTTTCTGGAAAGGGAAAACAGCCTGGCATTGTTTGAATGTATACACCATTATCGCCATCATCCTGTTTCTGATGGTATCGATTACCGACCTTGTTATATTCAGGGCCTGGTCGGTACATCTTGACTATCTCCCCCTGCAATATCTGGTGTCGCCTAAGGAAGTCACGGCCAATCTTAGCTGGTATTATTTTTTAATTCTGCTGGCTGTCGTATCCCTGTTTTTTTATTTGCTTTATTCCTTTTACAGGAGAAGGATTGCTTCCCTGCTCCTGAATGCTTCAAACGGAGGCTGGAAATCGGCCCTGCTGTTTCTGTTCTTCCTTTTGTTGCTTTTTCCACCCATCCGCGGAGGCTTGAGAACGACCCCGATCAACGTCAGCAGTGCATATTTTCACAAAAACATCTTTGCCAACCAGGCCGCCATTAATCCGCTGTGGTATTTCGGCCATTCGGTTGTTGAAGGAAAGGAAACACGGAATCCCTATGCTTTCTTTAAAGAAAAGGGCTATGAAAAGGACCTGGAACAATTGTATAGTTCCACCGGTGAAACGGATAAGGTCCTGAACCGTGAAAAGCCTGTCATTATTCTGGTGGTAATGGAAACCTTTACGGCCAAACTGGTTGAATCCCTGGGAGGACCGCCGGACGTAACACCACAATTCAACCGCTGGTCCCGTGAAGGCATATTGTTTACGCATGTGTACGCCAACGGCACCCGAACAGACAGGGGATTGTTAGCCATCATAAGCGGTTTCCCGACCGTTGAACCGCTCAGTGTCTTAAAATATCCGGAAAAAACAAATAAAATGACCTATCTCTCCCGCGACCTGATCCGGAATGAGTATAATGCCTCTTTCTACTACGGGGGAGATGTAGATTTCGCCAATATGAAATCATACCTCATGAACGGAGGTTTCCATCGTATCGTGTCGGAAAAGGATTTTTCCTCCTACCATGGTTACAGAAGCAATTGGGGTGTTCCGGATCATGTTGTGTATGATACGCTTCTGAGCGATGTGATCAGCCGGAACGATACCGGATTTTATGTGATGCTGACCCTCAGCCATCATGAGCCATTCAATATACCGGGAGAACCGCACTTCCCCGACGGAGGTTTTGCCAATAAGTTTTACAGCTCAGCTTACTATGCCGACAGCTGCCTGGGGGACTTCCTGCACAAAATGAAAAGCAGCGAAAGATGGAATGACTGTCTGATCGTAATTGTTGCAGACCACGGAAGTCCTTTCCCGGAATTCAGCCAGTACCAGGACCCTGCCAAGTACAAAATTCCGATGCTTTGGCTGGGCGGCGCCCTTAAGAAGGATTCCGTCGTGTCAAAATACTGTTCCCAGTCGGATATCGCAGTCACGCTTCTGCACCAGCTGGGAATCGATAATAATAACTATGTTCTTGGAAAGGATATTTTATCTCCGTCCTCCGGTTCTTTTACTTTCTATTCCTTTAAAGACGGTATGGCAATGATGTCGGACAGCGTGCAGTTCGGCCTTGATTTTATATCCGGCAATACCCTTTTTTCCAGCGGACCGGTAACAGACCGCGAAATATATTATGCAAAAGCCCTGCAGCAATTTATATACAGCTATTATCTCACCTTATAAAACAAATTGCACAGGGTGGATTTTGTTTCAGGATACAAAATACTGCATATCAAAAATCTTCCTGTATTCCCCGTTTTGCTTCATGAGTTCCTCGTGATTGCCTTTTTCGATGATCTCTCCGTTCTTTACCACATGGATTTCGTCGGCATCGATGATGGTAGAGAACCGGTGGGCAATGACGATTGAAGTGCGGTTTTGCATCAGGTGTGAAAGGGCATCCTGGACCAGTTTCTCCGATTCGGTGTCGAGGGCTGAGGTTGCCTCATCCAGGATGAGGATGGGCGGATTTTTGAGGATGGCCCGCGCAATGCTGATACGCTGGCGCTGTCCTCCGGAAAGCTTGCTTCCCCGGTCACCGATGCCGGTGTCATAGCCATTTTCCGTATTGATGATAAACTCATGTGCGTTGGCGATCTTTGCCGCCTCAATGACCTGCCCGGCGGTGGCCGTTTCCACCCCGAAGGCAATATTGTTGAAAAAGGTGTCGTTAAACAAGATCGGATCCTGGCTGACTATTCCCATCAGGTTCCTCAGATCGGATATCTTATAATCGCGTATATCCACACCGTCTATCATTATCTGTCCGCTGGTCACGTCATAGAGGCGGGGTAATAAATCGGCCAGGGTGGACTTCCCTGAGCCTGAATGGCCGACGAGTGCGATCATCCGGCCTTTTTTAACCTTCAGGGATATGCCTTTCAGCACATAATCCGTTTTATACCGGAAACTGACATCGCGGTATTCTATGGCTTCATTAAATGCATGAATGGGCCGGGCATCTTTTTTCTCAACAATCGGATTCCCGGCATCCATGATGCGGTTGATGCGTTCCATGGCGGCCAGCCCTTTCTGAACGTGATAATACTCTGTGGAAAATGCCTTGGACGGGTTGATGACACTGTAGAAGACGGCCAGGTACACCAGGAATTTTTCGGGACCGAGCACACTGGTGTGGTTAAGGATGAGGTATCCACCATACCACATCACAATGATGACGAGGATGGTTCCCAGGAGCTCACTCAGCGGTGAAGCCAAATAATACCGTATATAAAGACGGTTCATGATCTTCCGGTATTCTTCGATCTGTTTCCGGAACCGTTCCGATATTTTTTTCTCGGCCACGAATGCCTTTATGATTTTCAGCCCCGACAACGATTCTTCCACGGTGCTCATCAACTCTCCCATCTTGTTCTGGCCGGCCATGGACTTTTTCCGAAGGGTTTTGCCGACCTTTCCGATAATATAGCCCGCAGCAGGAAATAACACCAGAACAAACAGGGTGAGCTGCCAGCTCATGATGAACAGGGTCACCACCGAAACCAGGATAATGATCGGACTTTTGATCAGCATTTCGGTTGCACCGATTGCGGATAACTCCACCTCGGTTACGTCACCGGTGATGCGTGCGATAATATCCCCTTTCCGCTCTTCTGAGAAAAAACCCACCGGCAGCGACAGGGTCTTGTTGAAAAGCTGGGACCGAAGGTCACGCACCACACCGTTCCGGAAAAAAGTAATGTAATATGTGGACAGGTAGGTGAAGGTCACTTTAAAAAACACCATGACGACCATGAAAAGCCCTATATATACCAGGGCCAGGGCAGGTCCCTGATTGTCCGATACCTGGGTAATGAGGCAGTAAACATTATGTTTTACCGCATTTCCAAGGGAGTCCAGCGATCCAAATGCTTCATTCATTGAGATATAACCGTACACCTTCTGATCAAGGCCAAAGAGGATCTTCAGCAACGGGATCATGGTAATCAGGGAGAAAATGCTGAAAAGGGCACTGAGAAAATTAAAAACAACATTTAGGATCAGGTCTCTTTTGTAAGGCAAAAAGTATTTGCCGATGGTTTTGAAAAAAGCGTTCATTATGGACAGGTCAGTGATTAAAGCATCAAACCGGTTTATTTCCCCGTATACGTCATGGGCGTGAGTTGAAGAAGTTCTGATTTTATTTCGGCACGCAGATCGAGACTTTCAATGAAGGCTGTCAGGATTTCACGATCGATCGGCTTATTATGACGCGTGAGGTCTTTCAGCGCTTCATAGGGACGGGGATATCCTTCGCGGCGCAGGATGGTCTGGATGCCTTCGGTAACCACGGCCCAGTTATTATTCAGGTCCCTGTCAATGGTTTCCTTGTTGAGCAACAATTTGTCAAGGCCTCTGAGCAGGGAGTGAAAAGCAATCAGCGAATGTGCGATAGGCACCCCTATATTCCGCAGCACGGTTGAATCGGTCAGATCACGCTGCAAACGCGATACGGGCAGTTTGACGGACAGGTGTTCGAAGATAGCATTCGCCAGCCCCAGGTTCCCTTCCGAATTCTCAAAATCAATCGGATTCACCTTGTGGGGCATGGTGGACGATCCCACTTCGCCGGCTTTGATTTTTTGTTTAAAGTAGTCCTTCGAAATATAGGTCCAGCAATCCCTGTTCAGGTCAGTCAGGATGGTATTGATGCGTTTCATACCGTCGAAGAGGGCGGCAAGGTTATCATAATGTTCAATTTGTGTTGTGGTCTGTGATCTTGTCAGTCCAAGGGTTTCATTCACGAAACGATTACTGAACCCGATCCAGTCGGTTTCAGGGTATGCCGCATAATGTGCGTTGAGGTTGCCTGTAGCCCCTCCGAATTTAGCGGAAAACGGAATTGCCGCCAGCTGATCTTTCTGGATTTCGAGTCTTTCAACGAAAACCCTGATTTCTTTTCCCAGACGGGTAGGGGATGCAGGCTGTCCGTGCGTGAATGCCAGCATGGCTACTGACTTCCATTCCTCCGACAGTGTTTTGAGCTTTGCAATTACCTGGTTCAGCAACGGATAATAGATATCTTCCATTGCTTTCCTGAGGGAGAGCGGTATGGCCGTATTGTTAATGTCCTGGGAGGTAAGGCCGAAATGAATGAATTCCTTAAAATCAGTCAGATGAAGGGAATCGAATTTTTCTTTCAGAAAATATTCCACCGCTTTTACATCATGGTTGGTGGTTTTTTCAAGGTCTTTGACATGCTGTGCATCCTCTTCACTGAAATCGGTGTACCATTTTCTAAGGGTTTCAAAATGCTCCGCTTTAAACGGTATTAACTGGGGCAGTGGCAGTGTACACAACGCAATAAAGTATTCCACCTCCACCATTACGCGGTAACGGATCAGCGCATATTCGGAAAAATAGAGGGCGCATGCGGACACAGACTTCCTGTATCGTCCGTCGATGGGGGATATAGCGGTCAGTTTTGTCAGTTCCATAAAAGCTCTTTTTGAGGCGTTAAAATTAAAAACAAATACGCTAATAAACATGGTTAATCAACTTTATAATCTTGCAAATTTTCTTTACCATTGTATTCCAAATTTCATTGTCATGTACAGGATATTCCGTTGTCGTCATAAGATGATCTGGATGAGTGCTGCTGCATTTCTCCTTTCCTCTTTTCTCCCCGATTCCACCCAGTCGGAAAAGAATGCACCGGTTTTGCAACCCAGGGTATACGTTTTTGAAATTCGTGATGACATAGCCAAACCTGCCTTGAGGGTTACACAGAAGGCAATGGATGAAGCGGAAAAGTGGAAAGCGGATTTCATCCTGCTGGAACTGAACACCTATGGAGGTTTGGTCAATATAGCCGATTCCATCCGGACAAAGATCATTAACTGCCGGATACCGGTGATCGGATTTGTCGACAACCAGGCCATATCGGCCGGCGCATTGATCTCCATTGCCTGCGACAGCCTTTTTATCAGGCCGGGAGGCAGTATTGGAGCCGCTACGGTTGTAGACCAGACAGGGAATGTGGTACCCGACAAGTACCAGTCGTTCATGCGTTCGACGATGAGGGCGACTGCCGAGTCGCACGGAAAAGATACCCTTGTTTCCGGAAACGACACCCTCATCCGGTGGCATCGCGATCCGCATATTGCAGAGGCTATGGTTGATCCGACGCTGGTCGTGCCGGGACTTGATGATTCCCTGAAGGTTGTAACCCTTACCGCGGAAGAAGCCATTAAATGGAATTTTTGTGAAGGCCTTGCCACCAATATCACGGAAGTCCTCGAAAAAACGGGTCTGAAACATTGCGAGCTCAAACGGTACCAGCCAAAGGCAATCGATAAGGCAATCGGCTTTCTTTTAAGTCCCGTTGTTCAGGGCATCCTCATCATGATCATGCTGGGAGGCATATATTTTGAATTGCAGGCCCCGGGCATCGGTCTTCCCCTTGCTGCTGCCGCTGCTGCCGCATTGTTGTACTTTGCCCCCCTCTATCTCGAAGGCCTGGCCCAGAACTGGGAGATCCTGCTCTTCCTGGCAGGACTGGTATTGCTGATCGTCGAAATATTTGTTATACCGGGTTTCGGAGTGGCCGGAATAGGGGGGATCGCGCTGATGGTTACCGGACTAACCCTTAGTCTTGTCGACAACGTGGTTTTCAGGCTTGAAGGGACGGAATCCATATGGCAGATCGTAAAAGCATTGATGACCGTGCTTATTTCCCTGTTCCTGGCTTTTATGTTTTTTATTCTGGGATCAAAGCGGCTGGCCTATTCAAAAGCATTTAAAAATATAGCCCTCGATGCAACCGAACAGAAGAAGGAAGGCTTCGTGAGCATCGATGCCCGTCAGAAAGAGATGACCGGAAAAACAGGCGTTGCCCATACCATATTACGGCCTTCCGGTATGGTTTCGATTGAGGATGAAATATTCGACGCGGTTGCCGAAACCGGATATATTGAAAAGGGAGACCGCATAAGGGTCATCCGTGACGAGGCCGGACAACTCTATGTGGAAAAAATATAACCGGAATACAAACGCTATGCGCGGATCCGCTGCAATAAAAATTATACTGTATGGGATCCTGTTCGTTTTCATCCTTGCGGGGGCAGAAGTATCGAACATCTACCACAAGGCATATTCAGCGAATATTTTCACGCCCGGTAAAAAACCCTATATCCTTTACATTCCTACCGGATCTTCCATGGAAGAGGTACGCACACATTTGTATGATGCCAACCTGGTTAAGAACAGGAATACGTTCGAATGGGTGGCAGACCGCAAGCATTATGCAAAGCATGTCAATCCCGGCCGGTATAAGATCCGGAACCGGATGTCAAACAATGATCTTGTCAACATGCTGAGAGCCGGATTGCAGGAACCAACCTCGCTGGTTATAAACAACATCCGCACACCGGAGGATCTGGCAATCAAGGTAGCGGAACAGATAGAACCCGATACCGCTGAGATCCTGAATCTCTTCAACAATAAAGACTATATAGAAAGCCTCGGCTTTACCCCGTACACGATCCTGGGGATGTTCATCCCCAATACCTATGAATGCTGGTGGAATATTTCCGCAAAGGGATTTTTTGAGCGGATGAAAAAGGAATATAACCGTTTCTGGAACATGGAGCGGACCTATAAGGCGGAACGCATTAAGCTGACGCCCAACGAGGTGATAACCCTCGCTTCCATTATCGAAAATGAAACCAGCAAAACGGAGGAGTTCCGGAGGATCGCAGGTGTTTACATGAACCGGCTGAATAAGGGTATCAAACTGCAGGCCGATCCTACGGTAAAATACGCTTTGGGAGATTTCAGTATCAAGCGTGTATTGAAAAAGCACACCGAAATCGATTCTCCTTACAATACCTATAAGGTTTACGGATTACCTCCCGGGCCTATCTGCATGCCTTCTGTGCTTGCCATTGACGCTGTGCTTAATTACGAGAAACACGACTATCTTTATTTCTGTGCAAAAGAGGATTTTTCGGGAACGCATAATTTCGCCCGCACCCTTGAACAGCATAACAGGAACGCACGGCTATACCAGAAAGCGCTCAACCGGCAGAGAATTTTAAAATGAACCGGAGCGGTAAATTTTAAACCAGCTAAAACCAGACTTAATTTTAAGCAGAAATGGACAGGATAAAATTCGGAACAGACGGATGGAGGGCAGTAATTGCCAAGGATTATACCGTTGAATCGGTAATCAAAGTAGCTTACGCTACCACACTGTGGCTTACACGAAAATTTAAAAATCCGACAGCCGTGATTGGTTATGATTGCCGTTTCGGAGGAGAAATGTTCATGGAAGCTGCGGCTAAGATACTTGCCTCAAAAGGAATCCGGGTATTTATACCCGAACAATTTGTCTCCACTCCCATGGTGTCGCTTGCCGTTAAAAAACTCAAAGCGAATTGCGGAATTATGATCACCGACTGCAATGGTCCGGTTACCTGCAATGGCTATAAGCTCAAAGGCGATCACGGAGGTCCTATGCTTGAAAAAGACGTGAAGGATATCGAAAATCTTATCAGCGATGAGTACGAGATCGACCTCGAGTTGCTAAACTGGAATTACATGCTGGAACAAGGTCTGATTCAGTATATCAACCTTGAAACGATCTATATTAAAGAAGTAAAAGACAATTTTTCATCCGATGTATTCAAGCCTTCCACCTTGCGGATCGCCTTTGACGCCATGTTTGGCAGCGGACAGAACCTGATCCGGAAGCTGTTCCCCGATGCCGTCAGCATGCACTGCGTGGTGAATCCCTCCTTTCACGGCATACCGCCTGATCCCGTCCGGAAAAACCTCAATGAGCTGGCCGAATGGATTACCCATACAAAGGATATTGACATTGGAATGGCCCTGGATGGCGATGCCGATTGCATCACCCTGTTTGACGAGAGCGGGAATCTTATTGATGCAAATACCATCCTCTTATTGCTGATTCATTACCTGGCAGGATACCGGCAGGTCCAGGGCAAGGTGGTAGCCGGTTTTTCAAGTACCGGTAAGGTGCAGAAGATCTGTGATCACTACTCGGTGCCGCTGATCTTATCAAAAATCGGATTTAAGGAGATATCCAGGATCATGACAGAGGAGACGGTTATGGTGGCAGGTGAAGAATCCGGAGGCGTTGCGCTAGGGGACCACCTTCCCGAACGCGACGGATTTTGGGCCGGATTAACGGTAGCCTGGGCCATTATAGATACCGGGAAGTCCCTGAAGCAATTGCTGAGTGAGGTGTATTCCATTACCGGCCCCTTTGCCTGTGACCGGATAGACCTCGAGATGAACCGCAACGTGCGGACCCGGGTGATCGAGAACTGCAAAAATGAACTATACAAGAGTTTCGGATCATTTAAGGTGATCCGGACGGTTTCGCTTGACGGCTGCAAATACTACTTCAGCGAAAACCAGTGGCTCCTGATCAGGGCATCCGGTACGGAACCCCTGATAAGGCTTTATGCCGAGGCCGAAACTCCTGATGTTACCCAGGCCATCATCGAAGCAGCCAGGAAAACGCTGATGGGAAATCCCTGATCGCATTTGACCTGCCGGAGTCCGCAGGTCCCGGCAGAGTCGGAAACGTATGATTCTTGACCCTTCCGGGCTTTCAGCACCGGAAGGTCAGCGCAGAACGGTCATAGTATATTCACTTCCGTTTCCAGGAGGATGCCAAAATGATTTTGCACCACCCGTTGAATGGTACGGGCAAAATCGACGACTTCGGTACCTGTGGCGCCGCCATGATTGACGATAACAAGGGGCTGATTTTTATGCGTTCCCACGTTGCCCTTACTCTTTCCTTTCCAGTGAGACTGCTCAATTAGCCATGCGGCTGAGAGCTTAGCCTTATTTTCACCGCAATCGTAAACGGGCATTGCGGGATGCGATTGTTTGAGCAGATGAGCCTGCTGAGCGGTTACGACAGGGTTCTTAAAGAAACTGCCGGCATTGCCTGTTTCTGCCGGATCGGGCAGTTTCCTTCGACGGATGCTGATGATGGCTTCCCGGATCGCTTGTATCGTGGTTTCAGGATAATCGTCAAGCTCCTTTTCAAGATCGGGATAATGGGTTTTAAGAACGGGTTCACGGGTCAGCCTGAAAATAACATGGGTTATCAGGCATTTATCCTTGAGTTCATTTTTGAAAATACTGTCACGGTAATTGAAACGGCACATCCTGGCAGATAAGGTGCGCTTTTTCTGATCTGCCAGCATCACCAGTTCCACACGATCAACGCTGTCCCTGGCTTCAACGCCATAGGCGCCAATGTTTTGAACCGGACTGGCTCCTACATTTCCGGGGATATTGGAGAGATTTTCCAGTCCCCCAAGGTCATGTTCCACGCACCATTTAACAAAATCGTCCCAGTTCTCCCCGCAGCCTGCCCTGACCCATACGGACCTGTTCTTTTCCTGTGTTATTTCAATGCCCTTTATCAGGGGGTGGATAATAAGTCCGTCATAATTCCGGGTAAACAACACATTGCTTCCTCCTCCCAGAACAAATTTTGGATTCCATTCCGGCTTGTTGCTGTCGAGCAACTCCTTAATTTCTTCTGTTGATCTGGGAAAAGCCATCCATCTGGCAAAGGCATCAATCCCGAATGTGTTGTAAGGCAGCAACGAGATATTCTCGCGAACGGAAAGCATGGGTGCGTAATTTACAATACAAATATAGCGAATAATGTACAGGGTATGGTAACTGCTTACTTTTTATTACATTAGCACTTTCATTCAACTCTGCCGGCGTGAGGATATGCATTTCAGTCACCAATGATATATTCACCGATCAGCGGGTAAACCGCACGGTGCATTCACTCGTCAGGGCAGGTCATGCAGTGAAGGTGGTTGGCCGGAAACGGCGACCATACCCTGCAGTAACCGGTTATCCTTGTCCGGTGAAACGGTTTTGCTTATTATTCAATAGAGGTCCCTTGTTTTATGCGGAATACAACATCCGGTTGTTCCTGTTTCTTTTGTTCTCAAAACAGGATGCATTTCTGGCCTGTGACCTTGATACCCTTGCTGCAAGCTACCTTGTCTCGCGTATCCGGGGCATACCGCTGATCTATGATAGCCACGAGTATTTCACGGAGGTCCCCGAGCTGGTTGGCAGGCCTGCGGTAAAAAAGATATGGGAAGGAATAGAGAAAAGGATCCTGCCGCATATCCGTTTTGCCTATACGGTAAGTCAATCCATCGCTGAAGCCTACAAGGTGAAGTACGGGATCCCCATGGAAGTGATCTTCAATTATCCTTCCCGGAAAAAGTCCTTGATACAGCCGCGATTCAGTCTCAGAAAGGAACAGGAGAAAATCATCCTGTATCAGGGTTCCGTCAATACAGGAAGGGGATTGGCCCTGGCCATTGCGGCCATGAAATTTATTCCCGGCTCAAGGCTGGTCATTATCGGGGAGGGAGACATCCTGGAAGACCTGGTAGAATTCACCGGAAATGCCGGACTTTCGGGGAGCGTAACCTTTACCGGCAGGATTTCAATGGATGAATTGCATGCCTTTACACAACAGGCAGATGTCGGTATATCGCTTGAGGAGGACCTGGGATTGAATTATCGCTTTGCATTGCCGAACAAGCTGTTTGATTATATTCAGGCAGGGATTCCCGTGCTGGTCTCCGACCTCCCCGAGATGGCGGCGCTGGTCAGAAAATATGCGATCGGGAAAGTGATCCGGACATCGGATCCTTCTGAACTGGCTTCCTGTATTTCATCCATGCTCAATAATGCAGCGGACAGGGAACGCTGGAAACAGAACCTGCTGATTGCGTCCGAAGCATTATGCTGGGAGAAGGAGGAAGGAAAGCTGCTGGATATATTTCAGCGGGCTGTTAACGGCAGGCCTTGAGCGGAGAGCATTGCACGGCTGGCAGGGAGCGGTAAGGGGCAAGGGGTAACACCGATCACCTATATTTTTTTCCTGTTTATTTCATATAATATCCAAAACTCTTTATATTTGCACTCCTTTTTAAACCAGTGTTTTTTTAAACAAGGGTGTAATGGGGAATATCGGATAATATTCCAAGTAGCACAGTAATAATTGTTTAAAATCTTTTGTAATGAAATCCATTGAAATTAATGTTACGGCCAGAAAAAATCTTGGCAAGAAAGAATCTCGGGCCATGCGGCTCAACAAACAGGTACCTTGTGTTTTATACGGTGGGAAAGAGAACCTGCATTTTTCAGCCCATGAAAACGCTTTTAAGCATATCGTATATACCAAAGATGTATACCTCATCAAGCTGAATTTGGAAGGCAAAATGTACCAGGCAGTAATGAAGGAAACACAGTTTCATCCGGTGACGGACAGCCTGCTTCATATTGATTTTCTTGAAGTCTCGGTAGATAAGCCATCCGTTATTCATCTTCCGGTTGCCCTTACAGGCACTGCAGTCGGCGTGGTGGAGGGCGGCAAATTGCGGCAGCGTAAAAGATACGTCAGGGTAAAGGGTATGATAACGGATATGCCCGAATTTCTTACCATTGACATTAGCGATATTAAGATCGGACAATCGATTTTAGCGGGGGATCTTTTATACGATAAATTCGAAATACTTGAACCAAAGCGTGCAGCTGTTGTGAGTGTAATATCATCAAGGGCTGCGGCCAAGAGTATGGGTGAAGAACCTGTTGTGGCTGCTGTAGCTGCTGTACCTGCTGAAGGAGCCGCTGTGCCTGCTGAAGGAGCTGCTGCACCGGCTGAAGGAGCTGCTGCACCTGCCCCGGAAAAATCAGAAAAACCCGGAAAAAAGGAAAAACAGGAAAAGTCAAAGAAATAGCATAACTTCTTGTGAAATTCCTGATCGTGGGATTGGGTAATGTGGGCGATGAATACCATAATACCCGCCATAACATAGGATTCAGAATATTGGATGCATTAGCCGATGCATCCAATATTAGTTTTTTGGATAAACGATACGGGTTTGTATCGGAATACAGCCTTAAAGGGAAAAAATTCATTTTGCTCAAACCCAGTACCTATGTGAATCTTAGCGGAAAGGCTGTCAATTACTGGCTTCAGAAAGAAGATATTGCTCCGGAAAACCTCCTTGTTATTGTCGACGATATCGCATTGCCTTTCGGTACGCTGAGGCTCAGATCACAAGGTGGTGATGGAGGTCATAACGGCCTCATTAATATCATCCAGACCCTGGGACACCAGAATTTTGCACGCCTGCGCTTCGGCATTGGCAGTGATTTTCACGAGGGCTTTCAGGTTAATTACGTGCTGGGGGAATGGACGGAAGAAGAAGAAAAAAAACTGCCCGAACGAATCAATATCTGCCATGACATC
The DNA here is from genome assembly GCA_017860375.1 of Bacteroidota bacterium. Classification (GTDB taxonomy): domain Bacteria; phylum Bacteroidota; class Bacteroidia; order Bacteroidales; family UBA10428; genus UBA5072. Next base: position 17,441 of record JAGDMB010000008.1, read on the forward strand.
ATCCGGAGTTTCGGTTTAGCGGGGCTGGACAGGACGATGAATGAATTCAACAACCGGTAAATAAACCCCTCCACCACCGGCACTGTTAGGATAGTTTCCGGCCTCATGCAGCAAAGTCATCCTCCTTTTTTGCCCTCCAAAAAAAGACCGCAATGACAGTGTGGTTTTTTTTTATATATTACACTGTATTTTGAAATCTTTGCCATGAAAATTCCGAAGTGTGGGATAAAAGCCGGGCTGCTGCTATTTATCCTTGAAATCCTGTCCTTTTCCGATAATTTCCTATTGGCCCAGTTTCCGGACTTAAATTTTTATCACCTCACCACGGATCAGGGGCTCTCAAATGAATCGATTCAGTGCATTTACCAGGATTCCGAAGGATTTATGTGGTTCGCCTCAAGGGGAGGACTCGACCGGTATGACGGGAAAAACTTTATGAATTGCTATGACCTGATTTGCGATACCACATTTTCATACCGCCATATTGTGATGGCCATGGAAGAAGACAGCTGCGGCGGCTTCTGGTTTGGTGACGACACCTTAGGGCTGGTATTGCTTGACAGGCGGAATGAAACCGTAACAAGGTTCAGGCATAATGAGAACGATCAACAGGGTCTGAGCAGTAACAAAGTAAGGGCAGTATTTGAGGATTCACGGAAAAATTTATGGATTGCCACTGAAAGAGGACTGAACCTTTTTAACAGAAAGGACAGCACATTCACCTGGTTTCTTAACGACCCGGCTGATGAACAAAGCATTGCTGCCAATATCATTACATCACTGGCCGAAGACAGCAAGGGCTTTATCTGGTTGGTTTCGCCGCAGGGATATCTTATCCGGTATGATCCTGCAAACAATTCATTTCACAATCTGCAGGTTTTTAAGGATCCTCTTGTTCTGCCCGCATACATCAATGCGCCTGCAATTTTCATCGATTCGGAAGACGATATATGGTTTGGGAGCAGAATGGGCTTGCACCGGTATAATCAGAAAGATAAATCCGTGACCTTATTTCCCCTTTCTGCTAAAACCGGCAGAATTGAATTTCCTTTGATTACATCGATTCAGGAAATCAGGAAGTTTCATTTTTTGATTTCAACCTATAACAACGGGTTGTTCCTGTTTCAGTCAAAGGCCGGACAGTTTAAAAACTTTACCCATAGTTTTGCAGATGTTTCAGGTATAAACAGCAACCGGCTAACGCATATCTTTAAATCTGCCGATAACATCCTGTGGATCGGGAGTTACGATAACGGTATCAATATATACAACAGGTATGCGCAGCGGTTTCAGAAGCTGACGGATATTGTTGAAGTCGGCTATAATGAGTATTGCCAGCACTCCTTCTTCAGCATTTGTGAAACACCGAAAGGTAAAATATGGCTGGGGACGGAAGACAGAGGATTGCTCGAATTTGACCCGGAAAAGTATACCATCCGCAACATCGATATCGGCCCCCAGGGCACACCTGTGTCTGGTCTGTTCAGGAATAAGGCGGACAATATTTGGATCGCCACCGGCCTGCGGGGTCTGTTTCTCTATGACTGGAATTCAGGGACCGTTAAAAAAATAGATTTCTTCCCGGGAACCTCCCGTCGTCTTTCCAGTACGAATGTTTCACGGGTGCTGGAGGACAGCAGGAACAGGCTGTGGATTGGCTACCTGAGTCACGGTTTGGATCTTTTCGATAAAAGGACAAATACCGTTACCCATTTTACCTGCGATGATGCCAATATAAACACATTAAGCCACGATGATATTTTTAAGATTTTTGAGGATCGGCAGGGCAATGTCTGGATCGGCACCCAAAAGGGCCTGAATCTTTATGACAGTGCTGCCAATACAATTCGCAGAATTCCCCTGCCGGATGAAAAAGGTCAGGATAATTTCGGATCTCCGGTTTATGATATTTTCCAGGACAGCTTTGGCAGGCTTTGGGTAGGTTCGGCCAATACGTTGAACCTGTATGACCATGACACGGAAAAATTCACGGCAATTACCCGCAAGCACGACAATAAGATGCTGGGAGCCTTTTCACTGCTGGAAGACAAAAACCACTGCATTTGGTTTGGTGCATCGCCCGGAATAGGCAAATATGATCCTGCAAAAAGAGAATTCACCCATTATGGTTTTTCCGATAACCTTCATCATACAGACCACAATCCGTCATCCGGCTTATTGAGCAAAAATGGAATCATGTACTTTTGTGCCACCAAGGGAGTAACCCTTTTCCGTCCGGAGAATATAGTGGACAATCCGTTTGAACCCCCTGTTTATATTACCGGATTAAAAATATTCGATGTCCCGTTTGCCATTGATCGGGCAAGTCATTTATTGACACAATCCATTCTGAACGATCAATCCGCTGAGCTGAATCACAAACAGTCTTATCTGACTTTCGATTTTGCTGTCCTTAATTATGGCCGTCCCGAAAATAATACCTATGCCTATATGCTGGAAGGCCATGATAAGAATTGGATCTATTCCGGCGCTTCGAATCATGCCAATTATTCAGATTTACCGCCAGGAAAGTATATATTTAAGGTGAAGGCTACCGATAACCAGGGGCTGCGGTATTTCAACAGCGTGGCCAGTCTTGAAATCAACATTAACCCGCCTTTCTGGAATACATGGTGGTTCAGGATCCTGGCCCTGATAACTGCATCCGTTTTGGTCTATTATTTCTACCGCAGCCGGATACGAAATCTCCGGAACCAAAAGCTTACTTTGGAGAATCAGATCAGGCAGCGAACCGATGAATTGAACAAGGCAAACCAGGGATTAAAAGACCAGCATGAAGAACTGTTGCTGCAGAATGAACAAATTTCGGCCCAAAACGAAATGCTTTCCGCCATGAGTGAGGAAATTCTGGCTAAGAATACGGAACTTGAAAAGCACCGCACCTACCTGGAACAAATGATCACCGAAAGAACAGAAGAACTTAACAGGGCAAAATTAAAAGCGGAGGAATCGGATCGGTTAAAATCAGCCTTTCTGGCCAACATGAGCCATGAGATCCGCACACCCATGAATGCAATCGTTGGTTTTTCCAACCTGTTGAAAGAGGATAAAATTGATCCGGCAGAAAAAAAAGAATTCGTCAACATCATCAATGCCAATTCGGAAGTTTTGCTGGTATTAATTGAAGATATCCTTGATTTATCCCTCATCGAAGCGAATCAGTTGACCATCCGGAATGAGATAATCTGCCTGAATGAAATTCTTGATAACATTTACTCTTCATTTGCTCTAATGAACCGGAATACCGATGTGGTGATCCGATTGAATAATGAATTGCATCCTCTTAACCTGGCAATTGATTCCGACCGGACCAGGATAAAACAGGTCATCACGAATCTGATGAATAATGCCTGTAAATTTACCGCCAAAGGAACCATTGAACTGGGATTAAAAAAACAGGAAGAACAACTGGCTATTTATGTGAAGGATACAGGAATCGGGATCAATGAAAATGAACTGGATACCATTTTCGAGCGATTCAGGAAAACCGGGGACAACAGCCACCGGTTATATCGCGGAACCGGTCTTGGTTTGGCTATATCCAGGTCACTGGCTACCCTTCTGGGCGGTAGTCTGAAAGTGGAATCTTCCCCTGGGTATGGTTCGGTTTTTTTCTTCTTGCTTCCCTACTCAAAAGTGGTATCGGATAAACCGGTTGCGCAAATAAACGCTGATGTCGCAAATATGCCCAGGGTGACTGGAAGGGACGTCCTCGTTGTGGAAGATGAAAAAGCCAATTACCTGTATATTAAAAAAATGCTTGAAAAAATGGACATTAAGGTTCACTGGGCCGAAAATGGGAAGGAGGCGGTCAATATAACCTCATCAGGCGTCCGTTTGGATGTGATTTTAATGGATATCAAGCTGCCTGTTATGGACGGTTTTGAAGCGGCCCGTATTATTTTGTCACGCAATCCCAAACAGGTTGTCATCGCATTGACAGCCTATGCCCGTGCGGAAGACAGAGAACGCTTCATCCGGGCCGGATTTACCGATTATCTTTCAAAACCCATTAATCCCAACGATTTTATAAACCTCCTGAAGAAGTATACGAATGCCTGAGC
>JAGDMB010000099.1 GCA_017860375.1 Bacteroidota bacterium
CAGGAACAAAAGACATTTGCTGACGGATCGGCTCTGCGCCTCACCATCGCACGCTATTACACCCCCACTGGCCGCAGTATCCAGAAACCCTATACGGATGATCTTGAAAATTATTACAATGATCTGAATTTACGCTACCGGAACGGGGAAATGGAATCTTCCGACAGCATCAAATTTGCGGATTCCCTCAAGTTTACCACGCCGGGAGGCAAAGTGGTATATGGCGGAGGCGGCATCATGCCGGATATCTTTGTGCCGCTCGACACATCCGGTATAACGGATTATTATGTCAATGTGAGGAATAAAGGATTGTTGTACCGTTTTGCGCTTGACTATTCCGATGCCAACCGGAAAGAGTTGTCCCGGCTTAAGACCCCTCAGGAATTCATTCAAACCCTGAATAAGGCAGGTATCCTGCGGAAATTTGTCGTATTCGCGGCCAGGAACGGGGTTAAAGAAAACACGTACCAGATAAGGATCTCGGAGAAACTTCTAAATACACAGCTAATCGCTTACATCGCCCGGAATTTTATCGATAACAAAGGATTTTATCCCATCATACAGGACATTGATAACACCCTTCTGAAGGCTGTGGAGGTCTTAGAGAAGTAAGGTGTGATTGCAGGGATTTGGACTTATCTGCGCTTCTCTGTTTAATCGTCGAGCAGGGAACGAATGATACCCCGCTCTGAGCTTCGTATAAAAGCCAGGATGTGATCGCGTTCGGGTGAAGCGTTGAAATGAAGTTCGATGTAATTTACCGCGTCGGAGTGATTCATCCCCTTTTGATAAATGGTACGGTAAATTTCATTCAGTTCCGTCATTTTTTCCTGGGAGAAATTCCTTCTTCTTAAACCCACAATATTCAACCCGGCAAAGGCCAGCGGTTCACGACCGGCCAGTATATAGGGGGGAACATCTTTGCCGACTTTACTGCCGCCCTGAATAAAGGCATGTGCTCCGATGCGGACAAACTGATGCACCATGGTTCCTCCTCCAAGCGTGGCCCAGTCTTCTATTTCCACCTCTCCGGCCAGTCCGGCATATCCAACCAGCACACAATGGTTTCCGACAACACAATCATGCGCCACATGCACGTAAGACATAACAAGGCAATCGGATCCAATGACCGTTCTTCCCTTCGATTTGGTGCCACGGTTGATGGTCACGCATTCGCGAATGGTTGTATTATCACCGATTTCCACCGTGGTGATCTCTCCTGCAAATTTCAGATCCTGCGGAATGGCGGAAATGACAGCTCCCGGAAAAATCCTGCAGTTATTCCCTATCCTCGCTCCATCCATGATAGTCACATTCGGACCGATCCAGGTGTTGTCCCCTATTTTCACGTCACCGTAAATCGTAGTAAAGTTTTCGATCACTGTTTTTTTCCCAATGATTGCATCCGGATGCACGGAATTCATGGACTGGGTCATAGTATTTGAATTTGTGAATTTCAATTTTTCTTTATTTTGGGTTTGGGTGCCATTTGTGCCATAAATTCGGCTTCAATAACCATCTGATCGCCTACAAATCCCTGCCCATAGCACAAGGCAATGCTTCTCCGGATGGGCTCTTTCAGCACCATCCGTACATTCAGGGTATCTCCCGGCACCACTTTGCGCTTGAACCGCACCGAATCGATGCGCATAAAATAAAGCACGTAATTTTCCGGATCGGGTACACAACTGAGCAATAAAATGCCTCCTACCTGAGCCAGGACTTCGATCTGCAAAACACCCGGCATCACAGGCTCATCGGGATAATGACCAAGGAAAAAAGCCTCGTTCATGGTCACATTCTTTATCCCGGTGACCACCCATTCATCCAGATGGGTGATTTTATCCACAAGCAGAAAAGGGTGACGGTGCGGAAGCCTGCGCATTATTTCATTCACATCAAAGAGCGGAGGCTTATTGGGATCATAAAACGGGGCCACCGGTTTATTGAGTTCGGTTTTGATATGTTTTCGCAGGATCTTGGCTAATTCGGTATTGGCATGATGTCCGGGACGGGTGGCAATGACCTTGCCTTTTATGCGCGCACCTGCCAGTGCGAGGTCGCCGATCACATCCAGAAGCTTGTGCCGTGCCGGTTCATTGCTGAAATACAGATCGACATTATTCAGAATACCTTCGGGTCGAACCTTGATTTTGGGCTTATTGAAAAGCTCGGCAAGGTGATCCAGTTCATCCTGAGTTACAGGCCGATCAATGATAATAATGGCATTGTCGACATCCCCGCCTTTGATCAGGTTATGTTTAAGGAGAGTCTCCAGTTCGCGCAGAAAAACAAATGTCCTGCAAGGCGCATATTCCTTTGCAAAGGATTGTGATTCCGTAAAGGATGCAAACTGATTGCCCAGCACCCTGGAATTGTAATCAATATGCACGTCCACAGAGAAAGCTTCATCGGGGTATACCACCAGTTCAATACCGTTTGCCTCATCACGGAATTCCATCTTTTCCCGAACACGGTAATAATACCGGTCGGCATTTTGTTCGGTATGACCCGCTTTTAAGAGCTCTTCCACGAAAATCTTTGAACTGCCATCCAGAATTGGCACTTCCGGACCGTTTAGCTCAACCAGGGCATTGTCAATACCCATTCCTGAAAAAGCAGCCAGCAGATGCTCAATGGTGGAAACCGAAATTCCTTTTTCAACCAGGGTGGTTCCTCTTTCTGTAGTGGTAACATTATCGGCAATGGCGCGGATAACGGGTTGCCCTTCTGCATCAGTACGTTTAAAATGATAACCGGTGTTTTCGGCAGCTGGCTTTATGGTGATTTCTACTTCTGCACCGGTATGCAATCCCCTTCCTTTTAACTTTATGATTTTTGCGACAGTCCTTTGCTTATCCGACATTATGGCACATTTTTGACAATACGAACGATTCTGTTTTATTACGAACGAAATATAGAAAAAAAAATCCTCAGACTGGCCTATTTTTCATTCACTTTTCAACGTGGTCTTTTAAAAATTTCTCCAGTTCATATAATTTCTTGTACATTTCCGGAAGCTTTTTAAACAAAACGAGGGCCTTTTTTTGTGTGCCGGCATCAATGGCCGGTGATCCCAGGCAAATCCGGTTATCTTCAATATCACCGGCAACCCCCGACTGTGCTCCGATGATTACATTATCACCGATCTTGATATGCCCAACCAGGCCGGCCTGCGCGGCAATTACACATTTATTGCCGACCCTGGTCGATCCTGCAATTCCTGCCTGTGAGATTATAACCGTGTCGCCCCCCACCTCCACATTATGCGCAATCTGCACCAGATTATCAATTTTAGTACCTTTGCCGATCCGCGTTGATCCCATGGTGGCCCTGTCAATGCTGACATTTGAGCCAATCTCAACATCATCTTCGATAACGACATTTCCAAGTTGCGGAATTTTCTTATAATGCTGATTATCCCCCTGCGCAAAACCAAATCCATCGCTTCCGATTACCGAACTGGCATGAATGATGCAATTTGATCCAATAGCACAGCCCTGGTATACTTTTACACCGGCATAGAGTGTGGTATTGTCAAGAATTTTAACACCATCACCGACATAGACATGAGGATAGAGCTTGACATTGTCCCCTATGGACACTTTCTCTCCCAAATAGGCAAAGGCCCCAATATAGCATCCTGAACCAATGACGGCCGTAGGATGGATAAAACAAGGCTGTTCTGTTCCTGATTTCCGGGGCAGGGAGCTCGCATACAATTCCAGTAAGGCGGCAAAAGCCTTATAGGCATCCGCTACTTTGATGAGGGTTGGTTCAATGGTACCGTGGATGGAAAGATCGCGATTTATAAGCACTACTGAAGCCCGGGTCGTATAAAGATATTTTTCATATTTTGGATTTGCAAGGAATGAGAGGGTTCCTTCCACACCGTCTTCAATTTTTGACACATCGGACACCACCACATCGGGATTTCCAACCAGCTCTCCCTGCAAAAAATCGGCAATTGTTTTTGCTGTAAAATTCATTTTAATAATCAGGCTCTTACATTATAAAAAAGAAAATCGCTGACCGGCCTGCATCACCTGAAAGCTACCCGGAAAGGCACTATAAAAACTGCACAAAACTACGAATTAAACCTCACATTCCTTCGGATAGCATAAAAAATATTTTACCGAGGGCTTTGTAAGGATCGATACATTAAAGAGATCAGAGGCCACCGCAAGATCTTTTATGGTGCCATCCTTGAACAGAATCCTGATCTTTTCGTCCTCACCGCTGTAGGCATGATTGGATATACTCCCCTGGTATACCAGCCAACCGGAATCCTCTGCATCCAGGGCAAAGCGATCCTGAACCCTTTGTTTAAGCCTCTGAATATAGGATTCCTCAAATGGCTCATCCTGGATACGAACCCTGGATAAATTGCGTTTCAGCAGGCAGCCTGCAAGGTGGGACAAAAGCGTATCGGGATAATTTACCCAGGCCTTTGCAGAAACAAAAATATCGTCATCATCCAGGCTGGTAAACTTTTCAATTACAAGCTCCTTGCTTGTTTTCAGGTCCTCCCGTGTGATCCTGTTCCGGAGAAAGAAAGCCAGGGCTTCCGATGCCGGTATATCCGGATCCTTCATGGCTATGAACTTTGCACGCTGTAAAGTTTTCACCAGGATATTTTCAGCCGCAATGACAGTTTTATGAAAATACACCTGCCAGTACATGAGACGGCGTGCAATTAAGAATTTCTCGATCGAATAAATCCCCTTAGATTCCACTACAAGCTGATCATTCACCACACAGAGCATTTTTAATATACGTTCCGTGCCGATCGTTCCTTCTGCCACACCGGTGTAAAAGCTGTCGCGCAGGAGGTAATCCATTCTGTCCATATCAAGCTGACCCGACACAAGCTGATGCAGGAATTGTTTTGAATACTGATTTTTGAAAATCAGCAGGGCAAGGTCAAGTTTCCCCCTGAATTCATCGTTCAGCCCGTACATCAGCAAACATGAAATGTCTTCGTGGGTGAGGTCAGGAATTATGCTTTGCTCCAGGGCATGCGAAAAAGGTCCGTGTCCGATATCATGCATCAGTATGGCTGCCGAGGCTGCTTCTGCTTCCGCGTCAGTGATGACCAATCCCTTCTGCCGAATGTTGTCAATGGATTGACTCATCAGGTGCATTGCACCCAGCGCATGTTGAAAACGGGTGTGTGTGGCCCCTGGATATACCAGGCTTGTCAGACCCAGTTGTTTTATCCTCCGCAAACGCTGTATGTAAGGATGTTCCAGTAAATCAAATAAGGTATCGGTCGGAATTTTAATGAAACCGTGAACCGGATCATTGATGATCTTGTGCTTGTTGAGTGTCAAGGAAAGAAGGGGTATATAATGAACCATTTAAAGAATCAAATTTGCTAATAATTTGAGAAAAAACCCAGTTCTGTTTAGAAGGATTGTGTCTTTCCACGCATTTTTTCTTAAAATACAGGATATTTAGTATCGAATACCGGAATTTTTTTTACCTTTGCAGGGAATTTTTAATCGTTTAGGGGACAAAAGTCCCCTATTTTGTTACTTATCAGTAAGATGATAACGAGTGAAACCATACGCGGGCTCATTGAAAAAGACCTTTACGAGAAAGGATTTTTCCTTGTTGACCTTCAGGTGAAGCCTTCGGGAAAGATCGTGGTCTTTGCAGATAATTTCGCAGGGATAACACTCGATGATTGCGTTTCGATCACACGGCTCATTGAAAGCAAAATCGACCGCAACCTGGAAGACTATGAGCTGGAAGTTTCATCTCCGGGACTTGATAATCCCCTTAAACTGCCGGTTCAGTATAAGAAGAATGCCGGTAAGTTCATACGGATTGTCACCCTTGACGGAAAAACCCGGGAAGGCAGGATTAAGGAAGCCGATGATGAAAAGCTCATGCTTGAGACCGGTGTGAAGAAGAAAACAGGGAAAAAAAAGGAAGAGAATCCGGCACAATGTATTGAAATATCGTATAACACGGTTAAGACCGCTAAAGTATTAATCCGATAATAAATCAGAAGTGGAAGAATGGAAACGTTGAATTTAATCGAAACATTTTCAGAGTTTAAGGAGCTTAAAAGCATTGATCGTGCTACCATGATGAGTGTGCTTGAAGATGTCTTCAAAGGTATGCTCATTAAAATGTTCGGAACAGCGGATAATTTTGATGTGATCATCAACATTGACAAGGGTGACTTCGAGATCTGGAGAAACCGTCAGGTGGTTGAAGATGATCAGATCACCGATCCCAATTTGCAGATCACGCTCTCGGAAGCAAAAAAAATCGACGAAGACTATGAAGTGGGCGAAGATGTGACCGATGAGGTCAAACTAGCCGACTTTGGCCGCAGGGCTATATTGGCCCTGAGGCAAAACCTTACCGCCCGCATTCTCGATCTTGAAAAGAACAATCTTTTTCAGAAATACCGCGACCGTATCGGTGAAATAGTTACAGGCGAGGTGTACCAGGTGTGGAAACGCGAAATTCTTGTTCTCGATGAGGACGGCAATGAACTGATCCTGCCCAAATCCGAACAGATCCCGACGGATTATTTCCGTAAGGGAGATACCCTTAGAGCGGTGGTAATTAAGGTTGAAATGCGGAACAATACCCCGCTGATCGTGATGTCCAGAACTTCACCCGTATTCCTGGAACGACTTTTTGAGCTGGAAGTACCGGAAATCTTCGATGGTCTGATCACCATTAAGAAGATCGTCAGGATCCCCGGAGAACGGGCAAAAGTAGCGGTTGAATCTTATGACGACCGGATCGATCCTGTCGGAGCCTGTGTAGGAATGAAGGGATCAAGAATCCACGGCATCGTCAGGGAACTGAAAAATGAAAACATCGATGTGATCAATTTTACCAATAACAACCAGCTTTTCATTACCAGAGCGCTCAGCCCGGCCAAAATATCCAGCATACGGATCGATGAAAAAAATAAAAAGGCCGATGTATACCTCAAACCCAATGAAGTTTCCCTTGCCATCGGGAAGGGCGGATTGAACATCAAACTGGCCGGTCAGCTCACAGGGTATGAAATTGATGTATACCGTGAGACCGACCTGGAAGACGAGGAAGATGTCAATCTTGAAGAATTTGTAGATGAAATCGATGGATGGATTATTGACGAGCTGAAAGCCATAGGCTGCGATACAGCAAAAAGTGTACTGAACCTTTCGGTGGATGATCTCGTCAAACGCACTGACCTCGAAGAAGAAACCGTAAAAGAAATCGTCAGGATATTAAAGGCCGAGTTTGAATAATTTATTTGAATCATTATTTTTTAGGGATTTACTACCTTTGTCGACTTAAAATTATTATTTACCGCGGATGCCAGATTTAAAGGTTACACGACTCAGTAAAATAGCAAAGGAACTCAATGTGGGGACCTCTACGATCGTAGAATTCCTGCATAAGAAAGGGATAATAATTGATTCGAATCCGAATACAAAGATTACTCCCGAACAGCACAACCTGCTGCTGAAAGAATACAGTTCGGACCTGAATGTCAAGAAGGAATCCGAAAAGCTGAATCTGAAACACCTGCATGAAAAACACGAAACCATTTCCTTAAACGACATCCGCGACAGCAGTGAAACAGACATTATCGATTACGACGAGGAGGTTCTCATAAAAGACACCCATACAAAGGATGTGTTGCATGAAATGGAGGCAGAAAAGCATGCAGAAAAAGCCGCCCCCATAAAGTTAAATATCCTGGGCAAAATCGATGTCGATAAAATTACTTCTCCCAAAAAAGCTCCCGTCGAAAAAGGTAAGCCTCTTTCGGGCAAAACCGAGCCCGGTGAAGAAGAGTCCCGGAAACAGGATTCAAAAAAAGAGAAACCTTCCGTTTTGCATGAGCCACCCGTCACGGTCGAACCAGTTAACGATCAGCAGGAGCAAGAACTGACAGAAATTATCAGGGACGAGGAAAATTTTCTCAAACCCGAAATCAAAGAACTGGAAGTTAAGGTGGTGGGCAAAATCGACCTTGACGCCATGAATCA
>JAGDMB010000408.1 GCA_017860375.1 Bacteroidota bacterium
TTAACAAAGGGGATCCCTACCGTGCCATTTATTACTATGACAGGTATGTGAGGCTTGACAGCAGCGATATACGATCGATGTACCGGCTGGCCGGCCTTTACTATACAACCCGCAATTATATAAAAGCACATGAATGGTATAGTACGGTAATTGAAAAGAAGCCGGATAAGTACAAACTGGCATGGTACTATCGCGGAGTTCTGAGCATGAATTTACAGGAATATTCAAAAGCAAAAGAGAATTTTGCTGTGTTTCGAAAGATGTACCGGCGAAAGCGTGATCCGGACCAGTACCGGCGTTTGGCGTTGGTTTATATGGAAAGCGCAGACTGGGCTCTCGCTCATCCGGAAACAAAAACATCCGTCGCTATCCGGCACCTGGGACCGGAAGTAAATGGTTCCCATATTGAGTTTTCACCCTTTCCGGTAAGCGAGAACAAAATACTGTATGGAGCCCTTGTGTGGGATACGCTCAGGCCCGGGAATGGCATTAGGCAATTGTATACCGCTGAAAGGGAAGACGGAAAGTGGAGCAACCAGAAATTGCTTGCAGGTCCTGTTAATGATCCGGAGGCTAATACGGGCAATGCGGTTGTTTCCGAAGACGGACAACGAATGTACTTCACACGCAGCCGTAAGAGCTGGCAAAATGAGGAAATCAGCGAAATTTTCATCAGTTATAACCACAACGACGCCTGGCAACTGCCTCAGAAATTGCCTTATCCGGTTAACATGGAGAACTGCACAAGCACGCAGCCTGCCCTGGGCAAAAACCTCAGAACAGGAGAAGATATTCTTTACTTTGTTTCGGACAGGCCGGGATCCAGGGGAGGACTGGACATCTGGTATACGGAACCGGATGGTCCTTCGGGTGATTATAAGGAGCCGAAAAACCTTGGAAGGAACATCAACTCACCGGGGGATGATTGTTGTCCGTTTTTTGATATGCAGACACGTACCCTGTATTTCAGTTCATCAGGAAGGGAAGGATATGGAGGATTTGACGTCTACAATGCTTCGGGCTCAGGCAGCCGCTGGACCCCTTCGGTAAATATGGGCAAACCGTTCAATACCTCGTATGATGATCTGTTTTTTTCTGTTGTGAAGAACGGCCGTGAAGGATTTTTTACCTCCAACCGGCCGGGAACCTATTCCATGGAAAACGGCGGTTGCTGTGATGATATTTTCTATTATCAAACGGATGAGTGCACACGAATCACTTCCAGCGGTATCGTTTTCAACACGGGTAGTCGTGACCGGATTGACATGCTGAACGAAAGGTATCACCTTAACCTGGAATACCCGGAAGACAGTATCCGGTTGCCGGATATACCGGTTTCACTGTACCGGATTGACCAGGATACGGGAGACGGAATACTGATTGCGCAAACGCAGACAGATGAGAACGGGACGTATTCTTTTGAACTGGAAAGAGAACAGCATTACCGTATACTGGTCAAAAACTTCGGATTCTTTGATAAAAGAATTCCTTTGTCAACTGAAAACCGGAACTGCAACGATACATTGTATATCGGTGAAACGGGCATTACCTATGTGCCCGGCATCACAGTGCGCATCAATGTCTATTATGAGCACGACCGCTACAGGTTAACGCCTGAAGCGGAAATTGTCATTGATACAACTCTGTTGCCGCTGATCGACCTTTTTCCGAATGCTATTATCGAGATCGGGTCGCATACCGACAGCACAGGCTCGGATGAATATAACATCCGCTTGTCGCAAAGACGTTCGGAAAGTGTAGTCCGGTACTTGGTGGGAAAGGGAATACCGGAAGCGAAACTGGAGGCCAGAGGATACGGCGAAAGCATTCCGATAGCCCCCAATTCCAATCCCGATGGCTCCGACAATCCGGAAGGCCGTCAGCTCAACCGCCGGACTGAACTTAAAATTATTGGTGAGATCAACCTGTTTTATGAAGATGAATAGTAGGAATGACAATACAAACTTTATGGCACCTTCGAACAAAATCCTTGCTTATTTTTTAACAAACCTCCTTTTTTGTGCAGGATCTTTGCTTTACGCGCAGCTTCCCGATGGAACAAGGTCCACTGTCGGGTGGATTGAGGAAATCAAAAAGAACCGGGCTGAAGAAGAGAAACGGGTATTCAATGAGGCGTCAGCCGAACATTCGGTCAGTTTTTCCGTCGTCCCCTACGTGATCCGCGATGTCAATGGCATTGCCAATTGCAGGGAGGAAGATATAAAGGAAAGCATCGACGGACTGAACTTCTATTTCAAAACAATTAATGTATTGTTCCGTCTTCAGCCGGTTCATTATGTAAATGATTATAATTATTCGTCGGTCTCCCGCAATGACACCATGGAGGAACTGATTAAAATGCATTCCACGGAAAGGACCATCAACCTGTACCTGGTGGAATCGGCAAAAGACGATACCGTTCCATGCTATGGCTTTACCTGGTTTCCGGATGATTCCATACGGAATACTATTTTTCTGGATAAGGATTTCATCCGGGGCAATTATTTGGTTACCCTGATGGGGCATTTTTTCGGACTTTTATCTACGCACGATACGCTGGGAGGATTTGAGAACGTAAGCGAAAACAATTGCGCTGAAAGCGGGGATTTTCTCTGCGATACATGGGCGGATCCGAATCTCTTTCTGATGGTGGATACCCTTTGCGCCTATGCGGGTACTCTGATCGACAGGTATGGTCAGGTCTATGTGCCCTCGGTTGCCAATTTCATGTCAGAAAGCCATGACCGGTGCAAATGCATATTCACACCGCAGCAATACCGGAGAATGCTTTTCTGCGTGCAGCGCTACCGGTATTATTTAAGGTAAGTGGTTAGAGGTAAGAGGTAAAAAAGACCTGCCAGTGTCCGAAGGTTCTGGCAGTGTCGAAA
>JAGDMB010000409.1 GCA_017860375.1 Bacteroidota bacterium
ATGTCGTTAAACGAATTCAATGTGGTGACCGATAGTATTTTGTTCGATGAGATGCGGTACTTCCGTTATTTTGACCTGTATTCATCCCTTTCCTGTCCTGAAAATCTGCCCTTGTTTGACGCCTCAGCATCAGAAACGGCAATCAATAACTGCCTGATGGCTGTGACGAAATGCCTTTCAATGGAATTTACCCTGCAAAATACTGAAAAACCAAGGTTTGCGAAAGAGGTACAGGGAGTCGTGCTATCCGGAAAAGTAATCTTCTCTGCCACACAGAAACCTGTAAAAGGAGCGATCGTGCTGCTTTCCTATCCCGATTCGGTAGCATATATGAATTACTGTACAACCAATGACAAGGGTGAATTTTCTTTTACACTCAATGACAAATTATTCAACCGGAATGTGTTTATTATTGTACAGGGTTATCCGCAAGGGAAGGATCCGGTGACCGTCATCACGGATGATCCTTTTATGATTTCATCCCCTGTTTCGTTTGGTTCGCCGTTTGATTGCACCGGTGCCAATAAGGTCATCCGCGATCATCAGAATATCGCCATGGCATTCAGGGTGTTTTATGCCAAAGACGTACAATCCTCCTTGCCGGTTCTGCAGCATTCTTTTCCGTACCATGAAGACTTTTACGGCAAGCCTGATTTCACCTTAATTCCGGCAGAATATGAATCCTTGCCGGATATTTTTGAGATCCGGAAGAACCTGATTCCCAGGCTGAAATTAAGAGTAAAAGAGGATTATTGCCTGATGACGATCTTTGATGAATACCTGCAATTGTTCTTTGACCAGGAGGCATTTGTATTGCTGAATAACATACCCTATCCTTCCCTTAAAAATGTCCTGGAACTCAATTCGGACAACGTCTGGAGCATTGAACTGAAAAGCCAGAAATATTTTTATGATAATTACCTGATGTACGGGATCGTTTCGATAAAAACAAGAAAACCGGTTACAATTGAACCTTATTACAGTTATCGCATTACTTCGGTTGATGTGATGCCGCAAACAAATGAATTCATTTCGGAGAAAGAAGGAAAGGAAGGGACCTTGCCCGATGTGAGGCATTCGCTTTACTGGAGAACCGACCGGACATCCCTTGATGAAATATCCGGAATCCGGTTCAGAACTTCTGATATTAAAGGAAGGTATCAATTAAAGGTCTATACGATTGCCAGAGATGGAAAATTACGGGTTGCAGATAAAGTATTTACCGTTTTATAATGCGGATGAGAGGATGAGAAAATCAATGAAAAAAATGGGAAGAAGGGTAACAAAAGTACTGGTCCCGGTCTTATTCCTCCTTACCTCGCAGGCTTTCGGGCAACCGTTAACCGGCGCATGCGATGCAACAAACCTGGAAATGCTTCCCGGAACCCATATCCTGTGTGCTCCCTATCGCGATCTGAACCCATTCAATAATCTGCCCGGAGAGATCAATCAATGGGGCCTGGGAACCGTGTATCTAAATACCGGAGATTCAATTGCCGGAAGATTCCTGGTTTATAATGCCCTGGGCAGCAACCTGCTTTCGGTAAAATATGGTACGGAAACAACCTTTCTGGTGGAAAAATCCACGGTGAAGGGATTTGTTATAAGGTCAGAAAGAAATAAGGACCAAGTACTCACCTATACATTTTTCCCCATGGCCAACTGGTATTATTCCGATGGTGAAGGGGTTTTCCTCGAGGTGCTGGTGAAAGATACTGTGTCGCTTTACAGCCTGGTCACGATTGAAAAGTTTCCCATGTCCGATAACCTGAAGGCACATTATTACTATTTCATACAACAATCGGCCGGTGACCTTAAAAGGGTATTGCCCAACCGCAGAAATATATGCCGTGTCCTGGGATGTTCGGATGAATTCCGTAAACATTTGCGCAGCCTTCATTTGCGAGCCAATAAACGCAACCGAATGATTCAATCGGTAAAGGAGTACAATCGATTCATAAAGGCACAATAAATTTGCATCCGCTTCGATTATTTGGAAAATAAACAAAGACAAATGCCTAAAAATGTTTAATTATGCCTACCTTTGCCGTAATTTAGTTGGATTTAAGAATTGGCCCTGTGATAATTGGCTGCTGCTTTTCATGAATTGCTTTGCGTGTTTTTTCTCCTTTTCTTGATCTGGGTAAATACTGGTTTTGACTTCTGTTCGTTTTAAGATTCGCGCACTATGAAAATTTACATTGGAAACCTGGATGAGAAAATACAGAATAGTCACCTTCTGGAAGCCTTTAAGGATTTCGGAACCGTGTCATCGGCCCGGGTGATCAAAGACCATTTCTCCGGAAAATCAAAAGGTTTCGGATTTGTTGAAATGCCTGATGAAGAAGAGGCTGTAAAGACAATTAAAAATGTCAACGGGGCGACATGGGAAGGAAAAGTTATTACAGTTAAAAAAGCATTTAAATAATCTTTTAAAAACAAGAAACATGACAAAAGGAAAAGTTAAATGGTATAATGCCTCTAAAGGATATGGTTTCATAAAAGCAGAAGATGGCAAAGATATCTTTGTACACCGTACAGGGCTTGATAGTTCAACTCCAGGACTGGAACCTGAACAGGAGGTGGAATTTGAAACCCAGACAGGTGAAAAAGGTCTGATGGCTGTTAACGTTAAACTGGTTGAGTAAACCGCGCAGGATTATTTTATTTACGTCGGTATTGTTGGAAAAACGGATTGAAATCCGGTGTGGATCGGATTTCTGTCAAATAGTATAACCGGAGGTAGAAACCTTTTTCACAACCCATATGAGGCAGTTAAAGATATTTAAGCAAATTACCAACCGGGAGGATGATTCCATTAGCCGTTATTTCCGGGAGATAAGCAAATATGAATTGATATCCGCGGAGGAAGAAGTAG
>JAGDMB010000100.1 GCA_017860375.1 Bacteroidota bacterium
CCCCCTAACTCGGTTGTGTACCATGAAAGCAAGGTTATTATCAGGGACAGTAAAGATTTCAGGGAACCCATTAATTTTGTAATCTGATCGCATGAGGGTTCACTCTATCCTTTGCATAATCGGGGTCCGTGCATGTTGTTGCCCCTCACCTGGGGGATAAACAATAATAGGAAGCCGCAGTGCAATCCTGCACTTATGATCTTTGCATTTTGTATACCATTTTAATACAGAAAAGATATGAAAGCAGCCACTATACTGGAGACGATTGGTAATACTCCTCACGTGCGTATAAACCGTTTGTTTCCGACGACCCATGAAGTCTGGTTAAAACTTGAGCGCGCCAATCCCGGTGGGAGTATAAAAGACCGCATTGCCTTGTCGATGATCGAAGATGCCGAAAAGAGAGGAATTCTGAAGCCGGGATCGGTTATCGTAGAGCCTACTTCCGGTAATACAGGTATCGGATTGGCCATGGTGGCTGCCGTAAAGAAATACAGACTCATATTGGTAATGCCGGAGTCATTTTCCGTAGAACGCCGGAAAATAATGGCTGCCTATGGTGCCGAATTTGCACTTACCCCCCGCGAAAAGGGAATGAAAGGGGCCATTGAAAAAGCCAAAGAAATTGCAGCATCCGATCCGAATGCCTGGATTCCCATGCAGTTTGAAAATGAAGCCAATATTGATATACACAGGAACACCACGGCCCGGGAAATCCTGAACGACTTCCCCGAGGGAATTGATTGCCTGATTACCGGTGTAGGCACCGGGGGGCATATAACAGGGATTGCGGAATTGCTGAAGTCAACCTTTCCGGCACTTAAGGTTTTTGCTGTTGAACCTGAACTTTCACCCGTAATCAGCGGCGGTCAGCCCGGTCCACACCCGCTTCAGGGGATAGGGGCAGGCTTTATCCCCAAAAACCTTCATAAAGAAATCCTTGACGGGGTGATAACGGTATCAAAGGACGAAGCCTTTGCCTTTGCACAAAGGGCTGCAAAAGAAGAAGGTATTTTTGCGGGGATATCTTCCGGTGCCACCCTGGCAGCCGTGGCAAAAAAAATTCCGGAACTTCCTGTCGGATCAAGGATACTTGCCATTAATTACGATACCGGCGAACGCTACCTGTCGGTGGAAGGATTGTTCTGAAACCAAGCATTCAGGCCGTCATCGCCTGAAAGTATATCGTAAACTTTCCGTGTCTGTAAAATGAGGTTGATTTTGTTTACCTTTATTTTCACATGAGCAAAGTAAAAACCGATATTGAAGAACTGAAAGAGCAGATCATCAATACCTCGCTGATCCTTATTAATGCTTTTGCTGTTATTCTGCTTGTTTTCTTTGTTTACAGGGCCTTTCAAACGGGATTCGGTTTTGAAACAGGCGTCGGGATTGCGTTCATTTTATTATGTTTCCTCATCGCTTTTTTTCGGAAAAGAATTCCTTCCGGATTGAAAACCACCATCATTCTTCTGGTACTATCCGTCGTTTTTCTTTATGAGACAATCTTCTGGGGCCTCCTGGTTTCCTCCGGATTGTTCCTTATCCTTATTCTGTTGTTCATTTCCGGTTTCCTGTCTTTCCGACACGCCTTCATTTTAACCGTTATTTATGTAATGGCATTTCTGCTTATCGGATATTTGTTTCATAAACAAGTGCTTAGCCTTCCTGAAAGATACAATGCAGCCGGATTTTCTACAAAAATACTGCCCTGGATTATCAGTTTTGCGAATTTATGCATCGTTGCCTTTTCTGTTTTGATCGTTTTGACCCAGTATATCAGCATATACAACCGCACCATTTCTTCACTCCGCGAAAGCGAGGGCAAATACCGTTCATTGAGTGAGTCAGCCAGCACGGGTATCTGGCAGGTAAACAATGAGGGTTATACCGAATATGTCAATCCGGCCATGTGCAGGCTTCTTGAAATCGATACTCAAAGTGACCTTTCCGGTATTCATTATACCTCATTCTATTCTGAGGAGTCCCTTCAGATTATCCGCCAGGAAAACTACAAAAGGCTGAGCGGAAAGAGTTCCACGTATGAGCTGGTTTTAACCGGGAAAAAGGGCACACAGCGTAACATACTGGTATCTGCCTCTTCTCTTTTTAACGAAGAAAAGGAGAGTACCGGAACCATTATGTCCATCGTGGATATTACGGAAAGCAAAAAAACGAAAGAAGCCCTGGTGGAAAGTGAAAAAAAATTCAGGGAAATGACGGAATTCCTTCCCCTGGTTGTTTTTGAATCCGACATGAACGGAAAGCTGACCTATTTAAACAAAAACGGACAAAAGCTATTTGGGATCCGTGATGAGGATATAAAAAAAGGATTTCATATTGTGTCCACCCTGGATCCGGAGGAGATTGAAAAGGCAAAAGAGAATGTTGAGCGAATTTTCAAGGGAGAAGGCAGGGTAGGTAATGAATATACAATGATAAATAAGGACAAAACCCGTTTCCCGGTGGAAATTTATTCCAGTCCCATTTATTTCAACCAGAAACCTGCCGGACTGAGGGGTGTCATTATTGATATTACCTTACGGAGAAAGACCGAACTAGAGCTTGAAAAGTACCATGAAAATCTTGAACAGCTTGTAAAAGATCGTACTGAAAAACTCCATCTGACGAATGAAGAACTGATTTCCACAAACAATGAGCTGATCTATCAGCGTGAGGAATTGCAGGCTGCCCTTGATGAACTTAATAATGCACAACAACAGCTGGTGGAATCTGAAAAAATGGCTTCTTTGGGTATACTGGCAGCAGGGATCTCGCACGAAATCAATAATCCGCTGAATTTCATCCAGGGAGGACTGACGGGCCTGGAGGAATACTTCAACGATAACCTGGAAAGCCACAAAAAGAATGTGAAGACTCTGCTCGACGGAATTCAGGAGGGTATTACACGGGCGGCAAAAATCGTTGCAAGTCTGAATCATTTCAGCCGCAATACAGAATCGCAGGACGAAAAATGCGATATTCATTCCATCCTCGATAATTGCCTTGTTATGCTTCAGAATCACCTGAAGTACAGAATTACCGTGAAAAAGGACTATACAGACCAGTCTTTCACCCTGTACGGTAACGAAGGTAAGCTGCATCAGGCCTTCCTGAACATTCTGTTGAATGCCTGCCAGTCGATTCAGGATACCGGCACCCTGTCCATTGCGACCGAAACTTCCCAGCATGATCTTCTAATATCGGTAACAGACACGGGTTGCGGTATTAAACCCGAGGACCTGCCGAAAGTATTTGATCCCTTTTTTACCACCAAGGCTCCCGGGATGGGTACGGGACTGGGATTATCCATAACCTATAAGATTATACAGGAACACCGGGGGGAGATCGAATTAAAATCCCGGCTGGGTGAGGGTACCAAGGTCATAATCAAATTGCCCAAATATTAATATGTAAGGATATGAACCAGACTCCAGCACTATTGTATGTGGATGATGAGCCACTGAATCTGACCCTGTTTGAGATAAATTTCCGGAAGAAGTATACGGTAAGAACAGCCCTGTCCGGAGAAAAAGGTCTGGAAATTCTGCGCAGCGAACCTTCAATTGCCGTTGTAATAACCGATATGAAGATGCCCGGCATGAATGGAATTGAGTTCATCAGGAAAGCCAAAGAGAATTTTCCTGAAATTGTTTTTTTCATTCTTACCGGTTATGAAATTACAGGGGAAATAATACAGGCATTGGAGGAAAAGCTTATTCATAAATATTTTAAAAAGCCCTTTCTCATGAAAGAGATGGAAACCGCGATTCTTGAAGTTCTTAAATAAGAAGGCAGATGTGAGGCAATCAGAAAAAGGGATGATTCAGTTTTACCGTGTATTGCTGATAAAGGCTATTTTCCTGCTGTCGGGCGACCAGCTGGGTACATTCATCGTTCCCTGGCCCCCGTACAGATACGCAATAATTTTCGGTTTTCCACCCCCGGCAGGCATCAGCCGCAGGTATACCGGTTTATAATAGGGATGGTCGCCGGAATTTACTTCTTTGCCATAGGATAAGAACACAATCTGTTTTCCGTCGGGTGAAATATGAGGGAACCAGTCGTTGTATCCGTCAGTGGTGATCTGCTCCTGTCCGCTACCATCGGATTTCATTCGCCAGATCTGCATCATGCCGGTACGGTTCGAATTAAAATAGATGTACTTTCCATCCGGCGTATATTCCGACCCATCATCCAGTCCTTCCGCATCCGTAAGCCGGATTTCCTTTTTCTTTGAAACGTGTATTTTATAAATATCATATTTATCGTTTCGTGCCCCGGTAAAAACCAGGTAATGGCCATCGGGTGACCAGCCGTGCAGGTAAGAAGGACCCAGCGCGGTGATCCGCACCGGCTTATCACTGCCTTCCACCGGCAGGACATATACGATGGACTGGTCGTTGTCGTCTTTGCTGTGATGACTGATACCGAGCCTCTTCCCGTCAAAGGACAATACATGATCATTGTTATTGGCCGTGGCAAAGCCTGAATTGATCTTTGACAGGGTGCTTTTATTCAGGTCAAAGGAAAACAGAAGGCCATCCGCATTGTATATAAGGCATTTGCCATCGGTGGTCCAATTGGGGGCCTGTATGGCATCGGGAGTATGATAAAGAATCGTTCGCCGGCCACTTTCAATATCCAGTATTTCGAGGTTGCTTCCGATATAATCCCGGTAAGGCACAAAACCTTCCGGTGCCGGCAGCGTGATCCTTACATTCCGGAAGACGGCCTTTTCCAACACGGCGGGATTATGGGAACAGATAAAAAGCCCCGCATACAGTTCATCATTCAGTGCAATGCCAGTTAGTTCGGTCGAAACAAAAGGTTCCCCCATCAAAGCGACAGAAAGGATAAAAACAGTACCTTTTCTTTCCAGCTGAACAACGGTTGGACTTACGATAGCAGAACGGATTTCTTCCGTTTCACCGGATCCGGTTTTCCGGTATTGAAGGGAAGTAAGTCCGTCACCATGAAGGACAGAGACTGTTCCGGGCCATCCATCCAATCTTCCGGTGCGGGTCAACGCCTTTACCGATAAATTCGACATGGGCCGTAAGAATGAAATCGCCTTTTATCTTTTTGTATAAAAAATGAAATTCATCCCGGTCGAACCAGGTGTTTTTCCCTGAGCCTTCCATACGGTATTCCTGTGTTTCCGGATCATACAGCGCCGAACCCGGCAGGATGACTTTCCCGATATCCTGATGGCCCTCAAAAATTCCAGGGGCAGTATTCTGTGCAGTTGTTGTATGCATGGTGATAATAATGCAAAAGGAGAGTAACAATGTTATTTTTCCTGTTGTTGTTTTCATGGATAAGAAATAAAATCAAAAGGTAATAAAATAGGCAGTCTTATGCAATTAATCTTTGCAGGAGAATAGCCAATGTTTATTCATCATTCCTGTTTTCTTCTCCTACACCCTTGTCACCCCTCCCGAAAGGGCGAATTTCATTACCTCTGAGGGTGGAAGATTCAGCGGGGTAATATGCTCTTTGGGAACGATAAACATCTCACCCGACCAGTTGTAGGAGTGAGGAAAAAGCACCGATACCTTGTCTTTGATCCCCAGGTCCGACAAGTCATCGGAAGTAATGAACCCGACTTTTTCGAGGTTTGATATAAGGTTCACTTTTACCAGGACAGGTCTTGTGAATTTCTTTTTTTCGCCGACAAAGGCATTGAAAAAATCGGTAAGCGAAGAATAGATCATCTTGACGATGGGCGCTTTTTCAAAAATCCTATCCACGAATACACCGATCGGTTTGAACAGAAACGACTGCCCAGCCCAGCCCAGCAAGGCGATTACAGTGAAGGTAACCACCAGGCCGATACCCGGTATCTGGATATTGAAGATATGGTTGACATAATGGCGGATCGGACCGTCAATTTTCTCGAATACCCAGTAAATGACAAAAATAGTGATTCCCGAAGGAGCCGCAAGCAAAAGGCCTTGCAGGAATAACCGGAAGATCTTTTTCACAACCAGATTGAATTTATTCATGGGTTTATGTTTTATTTTATGTCAATTCAGAACGCTTCCTCAATGTGATCAATGGACTGGTAGCCCTGCTTCAAAATGATGGATACGACGTCAAAGCGGATATTTGTATCCAGTTTCCGGAATCGGATATACGCTTCAGCGGCATCCATCAGGTACCGTTGTTTTTTATCATCCACCGCTTCTTCGGGAGCTCCGAACCATTCGCTGCTGCGGGTTTTGACTTCGATAAATACCAGGTCACGGCCGTCTGCCGCAATTATATCCACTTCTTTATGGCGGAACCTCCAGTTTCTTTCCAGCAGGGTGTACCCTTTCTTCTGAAGGTATTGCAGGGCCAGATCCTCGCCTTTTTTTCCCAGGGCTGCACGGTCATTCATCGGGTCCGCCGGAAGTTCAGGTTGCATTCATCCCGACCAACGCGCAGGATTACTTCCCGGCCAAGGATCAGGGCCATGTTGGGCCGCATATGCCCGGCAGGGAATCCGAACATCAGGGGATAGCTGTACTCTTCCACCGCTTCAAGGATGACATCGTATGCCGTTTTGCGGAAACCGGAAACAGAAACTTTCATACCGCTCATGCCGCCCACAATAAGGCCTTTCAGGTCCTTAAGCTTGCCGCTGATCTTCAGGTTCATGATCATGCGGTCGATATGGTAAAGGTATTCGCCCACATCTTCCAGAAACAGCATTTTCCCGGCGGTATCGATATCAAGTTTTGTGCCCCGCAAGCTGTATAAAACGGACAGGTTGCCTCCCACAAGTTCTCCCGATGCTTCACCTGCACGGTTATGACGGTCGGGTTTTAAATGATATTCCACCAGGTTCCCAAACAAGGCATTTTTCAGCGAGTCGAGGGAGGAGAGATCCTTTTTTCCCGCCGAAATATGACGGGGCATAATCGCATGCAGGCTTTCCGTATTCAGGTTTTTCTGCATCAGGGTATGAAATACCGTGATATCACTGCATCCGACGATCCATTTGGGATCCTGCCTGAACGCGTCAAACCGGAGTTTGTCCACAATCCTTATGGTGCCATATCCTCCGCGGGCGCACAGGATAGCTTTTACCGAAGGATCATCGAGCATTTGCTGAAAATCGGAAGCCCGCTGGTCATCATTTCCGGCAAAGGAATTCTTTCTGCGGAAAAGGTTCTTCCCCTGGATGGCTTTCAATCTCCATGTATCCAGGATGGCAAGGAACCGGGCAAGTTCTTCGGCTTTCACGTAACTAGCAGGGGCGACCAGCCCAACGGTATCACCTGATTTCAGCCACGGAGGGGTAATCATAAAGCCCGAAATAACGGTTAAAGAATTTGATATCCGGTTGTTTTAAATATCTTTGCAAGTTAACAAAAGTTGAAATGATTTTATACGCATGTCAAAAAACTTCAAGCGTCATTTAGTTACCGCGGCTCTTCCTTATGCCAACGGCCCGGTTCATATCGGTCACCTGGCCGGGGTATACGTTCCGGCAGATATCTATGTGCGATACCTGAGGCTGAAAGGGGAAGATGTTGTATTCATATGCGGTTCGGATGAACATGGAGTGCCTATTACCATCAAAGCCCGCCAGGAAAAGGTCAGTCCGCAGGACATTGTGGATAAATACCACGGCATCATTAAAAAGTCGTTTGAGGATTTTGGAATTTCTTTCAGCATCTATTCGCGTACCACTTCAAAAACACACTATCAGACAGCCTCTGATTTTTTCAAAACCCTTTATAACAGGGGGGAGTTCCTGGAAAAAACCACCAGCCAGTATTACGATGAGGAGGTGAAACAATTCCTTGCCGACCGGTATATTACCGGTACATGCCCGCATTGCGGAAATGATTCCGCCTACGGAGATCAATGTGAACGATGCGGGACTTCACTGAATGCAACGGATCTGATCCATCCGCGGTCCATGCTCAGCGGAAGCAAGCCGGTAATGAAGGACACTCTTCACTGGTTTCTGCCCCTCGATAAGCACGAAAAAGAGCTGAGAAAGTGGATACTCGAAGAAAACAAGGACTGGAAGCCGAATGTATACGGGCAGTGCAAATCCTGGCTTGATGCGGGCTTGCAACCCCGGGCAGTCAGCCGTGATCTCGACTGGGGCATACCGGTTCCGGTGGAAGGGGCAGAAGGGAAAGTATTGTATGTATGGTTTGATGCCCCCATTGGCTATATCTCGGCCACCAAGGAGCTGACGGCGGACTGGGAGAAATACTGGAAAAGGGAGGATACCCGCATGATCCATTTCATCGGGAAGGATAACATCGTATTCCACTGCATTATTTTCCCCGTAATGCTTAAGACACACGGAGAGTATATTTTGCCTGACAATGTTCCCGCCAATGAATTTCTGAATCTCGAAGGCGATAAGATATCGACTTCGCGCAACTGGGCCGTATGGCTTCATGAATACCTCGAAGAATTCAGGGATAAACAGGATGTACTTCGCTATGTATTGTGTGCCACCATGCCTGAAACCAAGGACAACGATTTCACCTGGAAGGATTTCCAGTCGCGCAATAACAATGAGCTTGTGGCGGTCTTCGGAAATTTCGTGAATCGCGCCCTGGTGCTTACACAGAAGTATTTCGAGGGTCGTGTGCCCGAACGGGGTACGATGAATGATTTCGACCGGCAGTCCCTGGAAGAGATCGGCAACCTCAAAGGTGCAGTGGAAGAAAACCTTGAGAACTTCCGTTTCAGGGAAGCCCTGAAGGCCGGAATGGATGTGGCACGGCTGGGAAACAAATACCTGGCCGACACCGAGCCCTGGAAACTCATTAAGACCGATCCGGACAGGGTAAAGACCATTCTTCATATTTCCCTTCAGATCGCGGCCAACCTGGCCATTATTCTGGAACCTTTTCTTCCGTTCACAACCGCCAGGCTGGCGGAATATCTTAACCTGAAGAAGCTCACATGGAAGGATGCCGGGAAAACGGATCTTTTGAAGGCCGGAGAGGCGTTAAAGGAACCAGGGTTGTTATTTGAGAAAATTGAGGATGAAGTCATTGAAAAACAATTGCAGAAATTGCAGCGTTCAAAGGAAAGCAGGAACGGATCACC
The DNA here is from genome assembly GCA_017860375.1 of Bacteroidota bacterium. Taxonomy (GTDB): domain Bacteria; phylum Bacteroidota; class Bacteroidia; order Bacteroidales; family UBA10428; genus UBA5072. Next base: position 9,073 of record JAGDMB010000100.1, read on the forward strand.
ATCCGTTTCCAAACCGCAAAAGCCCTCCGTCAGCTACGATGATTTTGCAAAAATGGACATTCGCACCGGCACGGTACTGGAGGTGATAAAAGTGCCAAAAACCGATAAGCTGATGCAATTGAAGATTCAAACAGGAATGGACGAAAGGACAGTCATATCGGGTATTGCCGGATTTTTTAAACCCGAAGACCTCGTGGGCAAACAGGTATGCCTTCTGGCAAACCTCGAACCCAGGACGATCAAGGGTATAACCTCACACGGAATGATCCTGCTTGCAGAGGATGCCGACGGGAAACTGGTCCTGGTAACCCCCACGGAAGGAGTTTCCAATGGTTCGGAAGTAAAGTAAAATTTGATCTTCGCGTCACTTCTTCATCACCCACAACGGAAGATCAAGATCGCGCGCCAGTTTGCTCATTTCGGCCTTTGCAGTTTCCCTGGAATCAAAAGACTGAAGGGTCACATAGAAGAAATCATCATTTTTCCGGACGATGCGGGGGCTGAATCCTTTTTTTTCCAGGGCCGCTTTTTGCCGGTTGGCATTGCCGGAATTGAGAAAGCTTCCCGCGACAATATAATAATTACCGGTTTGGGTGACTGGAGGTGAAGGGATTGTTTGTGCCACAACCGCAGGTGCTGTAATTGCAGGTGCGGGCTCGGCGATCTGCATTTCCGTCGGGTTTGATCCGGCTTTCTGTGACTCCTGGTAATAGAGTGCTTTTTCCTTTGATGTTTTTTCAGTCAGCTGCCGGTTGACCTCCCTGTCCAGTGTATCTTCATCTGCGGGCACAGGCTGACCAAAAACGATTTTATCCATGGTCGAAAGGCTGTCCATGGAGACCGGCACTTTTTTCTGGAAAAGGGGTTTAAAGAACCTGTCGAACACTCCGGTAAAATAAACTGCCCCGGCGGCAAGTATCACCAGGAAAGCGATGAGGGCTGCGAGGGGTACTTTCCTTTTTTCATGTGTGATGGCCGGAACCGGGGGTGAAGGAATAGGGCGGGGTTTCGTCTCCGGTGGTTGAATGGAATGGGGAACTTCGACAGGTGGAAGTCCGAATGACTGGATTCCGTAGTTTTTATCTGCCACGGCATTAAAGGTCAGTTCACCCTCAGGACTACTGGAAAGGATACCCACCTCCTCAATGGAAACAAATCCTTTTTCACGAAGCTCATTTCTAAGTTCCTTGATATACTCGTTCACTTTCACCCGTGCTTCTTCTTCGGAAAATTTGTTTTTTTGGGCAATATGGGATACAAGCAGTCCGTTATCCGTAATCATCTGACTGTCAAAACTTACTTTCATGGAGGGTGGCTGGAACACATTGGATTCTTTATGGATCTCAGCCGGATGGTAAGTCGTGTAAAACCCCCCCAGGCCGGGAAGAATTACTCCTTCATGGAGCAGGATCAGTTCTTTTATGTCGGATGCAAGATTCACAGTGGTCAGATATCGGGCTTTAAATATACAATCATCAAAGGTAAAAAAAATGAAACAAAAGACTTTTTTTAAACAGGAAGAATGGTTTTTTGACATCACCTTGTCCATCAAGAAGGCAGTCTGATTGCGGGACTTCATTCACCATAAGGCAGCGCGGTGCTTCTATGGCAAAGGAACTCCAAAATGTGCGTATAAAAAGAAAGGGATCCATTGGCTTTTATGGAGGTCTGAAATTTCCTTTAAAACTTTCCTTTCATTATATTCGTGCTGTAAATCAAACCAAAAACCGTTTTAACCTGTAGAAAATAACTCGGCAAGGATGAAAAAGATACAGATGGTAGACCTGCAGAGTCAGTACCAGAAAATTAAACCCGAAATTGACAGTGCAATTCAGCGGATCATTGATTCTGCGGTCTTTGTAAAGGGTCCTGAGGTGAAGGATTTTGAAAAGGAACTGGCTCAATACCTGGGTGCCGGTCATGCAATCGCTTGTGCCAATGGCACGGATGCGCTGCAGGTGGCACTCATGGCCCTTGACCTGAAACCGGGGGACGAGGTTATCACGCCTGATTTTACGTTTATTGCCACCGTTGAGGTGATTGCATTGATGGGCCTGAAACCGGTAATTGTGGATGTCAATCCCGGTGATTTCAATATCTGCATTGAATCCCTGAAAAAGGCAATCACCCAAAGAACGCGGGCCATACTTCCCGTTCATCTTTTCGGACAGTGTGCGGATATGGAACCGATTTTAACACTGGCCCGTAATCATAACCTGCATGTTATTGAAGACAATGCCCAGGCCATCGGTTCCGATTACCGTTTCAGCAACGGGAAGGTGAAAAGGGCGGGTACTATGGGCGAAATCGGATGCACCTCTTTTTTCCCTTCCAAAAACCTGGGTTGTTATGGTGACGGTGGCGCCCTTATTACCGGCAGCGATGAAATGGCTGAAAGGCTGTCAACCCTTATCAACCACGGCATGAAGGTGCGGTATTACCATGAAATGGTGGGTGTCAATTCGCGCCTCGATACCCTTCAGGCTGCCATCCTCCGTGTCAAACTAAGATACCTGGATACCTTTATACGCGCAAGGCAGAAGGCAGCTGATTATTACGACAACGCTTTCAAAAACACCGACGGTATAGTCATTCCCGAAAGAAGCGGGAACAGCACGCACGTTTTTCATCAATATACGATACGGCTGAACGGAATAAGCCGTGACCGGCTTAAGGAATACCTGGAATCAAAAAATATTCCGGCCATGATCTATTATCCCGTTCCGTTGCACCGTCAGCAGGCCTTTAAATACCTGGGCCTTGAGGACAAGGATTTTCCCGTGACCGAGGAAGTGTGCCGCACGGTATTGTCGCTTCCCATGCACACCGAACTCGATGACGAACAACTCGAATATATTGTAACTGCCGTAAAGGATTTCATAAATAAAAGCTGACCGCATGGAAAAAGATTTTTTTGCACACGAAACCGCTGTGATTGACGCGGGGTGTAAAATCGGAAAGGACACGAAAATATGGCATTTCACGCACATCATGTCGGATTGTGTGATCGGAGAACATTGCAACCTTGGACAGAACGTAGTGGTAATGCCCGGCGTCATCCTCGGAAACAATGTGAAAGTACAGAATAATGTATCCCTTTACACCGGGGTAATTTGTGAGGATGATGTCTTTCTGGGACCTTCGATGGTATTTACCAATGTTATCAATCCCCGCAGTGCGGTTAACCGGAAGGAACAGTATAAGAAAACCTATGTGGAAAAAGGCGCCACTATCGGGGCCAATGCAACCATTGTGTGCGGGATTAAAATCGGACGGTTTGCCTTTATCGGAGCGGGCGCGGTGGTAACCAAAGATGTCTCCCCTTATTCACTGGTTGTCGGCAACCCGGCACGGCATGTGGGCTGGATGAGCGAATACGGGCATCGCCTGCATTTTAATCCGATGGGAATGGCGGAATGTCCGGAAAACAGGGATAAATATAAACTCGATCAGGGCAGGGTAACAAAATTATAAACCAATACGAATCCGGCGATGAAACCTTTGATTTTGGTTACAGGAGGAACGGGATATATCGGTTCACACACCACGGTGGAGCTTATCCAGGAAGGTTTTGAAGTGGTCATTGTAGACAATTTATCGAATTCCGGTATTGAAGTGATTGACGGAATTGAATCCATTACCGGCGTAAGGCCTCATTTTGAAAATTTCGATCTTTGTGACCTGGGACGGCTGAGGCATTGCTTTAAGGCGTATCCCGGTATGCAGGCTGTCATCCATTTTGCCGCACTAAAAGCGGTGGGGGAATCCGTGGAGAAACCCCTCGATTATTACCACAATAATTTTGAATCGCTGATCAACCTGCTTCGGGTAATGGGAGAGCATTCCGTTC
>JAGDMB010000410.1 GCA_017860375.1 Bacteroidota bacterium
GCATTGTTCACCAGGATATCGATTGGTCCGACTTCCTTCTCTATGGCGGTGATTCCTTTGTCAACGGCGTCCTCATCGGTTACATCAAAAAGAAAGGTCGCAGCATCGATCCCTTTTTTCTTGTATTCCTTTTTTGCATTTTCAAGTTTCTCAACCGACAAATCATTTACCACAATTTTTGCCCCTGCATCGGCCAGTCCAATGGCAATTGACATACCAATGCCATGGGTTCCACCGGTTACCAGGGCTGTTTTTCCCTTGAGATCAAATAGATCCGTTGCCATACTATAGGTTTAATTAGGTTACTAAATCTGGATGTACATTTTGGCCCCTGGCCTTTACCTTATGGTCTGTTTTCTTCTTATCGGTTATCTTCTTATTTATTGTCTTTATTCTCTTGTCTTTATTCCTTTGTCTTGGTTCTTTTGTCTTCCGCTACTTCAAATCGCATGGCTGATAGGTATCCATATCGCTGTATTCAAGGTTTTCACCCGCCATGCCCCAGATGAAACAATAGTTTGACGTGCCGGCAGCAGCATGGATTGACCAGGGAGGGGATAATACGGCCTGTTCATTGGTCATCCATACCGGACGGGTTTCGTAAGGATGCCCCATAAAGTGGCAAACTGCCTGTTTTTCCGGCACCTCAAAATAAAAATACGCTTCCATGCGCCGCGAATGGGTATGACAGGGCATAGTATTCCAAACGCTTCCGGGTTTCAGTTCCGTCATCCCCATCTGCAGCTGGCATGTCTGGATGACAGAATTGACAAGCAATTTATTGATCCTTCTTGCATTGGATGATTCCAATGCCCCAGTCTCCACCCGTTCAGCCTGTTCAAGTGTAACATGCCGGTTTGGATAAACAGCATGCGCAGGAGCTGAGTTAATATAAAAATGAGCTGGCTTCGCATGATCCATACTTTCCAATACAACATTCCGGGTACCTCTGCCAATGTACAATGCCTCTTTATATTCCAGTATAAAACCATGATCATCTGCGATTACCTTTCCCCTTCCCCCGACATTGATAATCCCCAGTTCCCTTCTTTCGAGGAAAAAGGAAGATTTCAGCGGATCGATCGGTTCAAGTTTCAGGACTTTTTCAACAGGTACGGCTCCGCCAACGATCAGTCTGTCATAATGAGAATACACCAGGCTGATTTTGCCGGCCTGCATCACATCCGGGATCAGAAAGTGATTCCGGATCATGGAAGTAGTATAATGCTTGAAATCATCAATATGAACCGCAAAGCGTTCCTGATAAATTGGTACCATAACGTAAAGTATAAGGTGCAACTATTTGTTTTTCATGTATTGGTTTCACAGGGCGACGCAAAAAAGATACAAAACGCTGATTAACCCTTATATCCGGGGAATGACGAGCACTCCTGTGTCCTGATCCCATGAATTCAACAAAATTAGCAATTGAAAACTTTTTCCCTCACATAAAAAACAATAAATTGTTATCTTCGGACGATTAAAAACCATAAAACTATGAAATTCGGACACTTTGATGATTCCGCTCGTGAATATGTCATCACCAACCCTCGCACTCCATGGCCATGGATTAATTACCTTGGCAATGAGGATTTCTTTTCACTGATATCCAATACTGCCGGAGGGTATTCTTTTTATAAAGATGCCAAATTCAGGCGCATTACCCGGTACCGATACAATGGAGTTCCAATGGACAGCGGCGGAAGGTATTTTTATATAAAGGACAACGACACGGTATGGTCGCCCGGCTGGAAACCCGTGAAGACCGAACTTGACAGGTATGAATGCAGGCACGGCATGAATTATACCGTTATAAAAGGAACAAAAAACGGAGTGAGTGCGGAAGCTTTGTTTTTCGTGCCGCTGAAAACATGGGCTGAAGTTCAGAAGCTTACCCTGTCCAATGATTCAAAAGAAATTAAAAAGCTAAAGGTATTCTCCTTTGTTGAATGGTGCCTCTGGAATGCTGCGTCGGATATGGAGAACTTCCAGCGTAATTTTTCCACCGGTGAGGTTGAGGTTGAAGGTTCGGTGCTGTACCATAAAACCGAATACAAAGAACGTCGTGACCATTACGCGTATTACTCGGTAAATGCGCCCATTCAGGGATTCGATACCGACCGTGAATCGTTTTTCGGACTTTACAATGGTTTTGATGAACCTCAGGTGGTGGCAGAAGGGAAACCCCGCATGACGGTTGCTCACGGCTGGTCACCCATCGCTTCGCATTACCTTGAAGTGGAATTGAAGCCCGGGGAAAAGAAGGATCTCATTTTTATTTTGGGCTATGTTGAAAACAAGGAAGAAGAAAAATGGGAATCCAAAGGGATCATCAATAAAAAGAAGGCAAAAGATACCATTGCCCGTTTTGATACGGTGGCTAAGGTGGATAACGCATTGGCTGAACTTCGCAGGTATTGGGATGACCTCCTGAGCATCTTTTCCGTGAGATCGGGTGACGCAAAGCTCGACCGCATGGTAAACATATGGAACCAGTACCAGTGCATGATTACTTTCTGTTTCTCCCGCTCCGCCTCCTTTTTTGAATCGGGCATTGGCCGAGGCATGGGTTTCCGCGATTCGAACCAGGACCTCGTCGGATTTGTTCATCAGATCCCGGAACGTGCCCGTGAACGGATCATTGATATTGCTTCGACCCAATTCCCCGACGGCGGATGTTATCATCAGTACCAGCCATTAACCAAACGCGGCAATAACGATATCGGGGGAGGTTTCAATGATGATCCGATGTGGCTGATTTTCGGGACCGTCAGCTATATTAAGGAAACCGGTGATTTTGATATCCTCAATGAAATGGTGCCGTTTGATAATGATATGTCGGTGGCAAAAACGCTGTTTGATCATCTTACGGTATC
>JAGDMB010000411.1 GCA_017860375.1 Bacteroidota bacterium
ACAACATGAGGATGACCTGATGTTCGAACTTGCAGGACCCCGGTCACGGTTGTTTTTTGATCCGGCCACAACAAAGGCCGGCATTGTCACATGCGGCGGATTGTGTCCGGGTATGAATAATGTGATCCGTTCCTTGTTCCTCGAATTGTTTTTCATATACGGGGTGAAGGAAATCGTCGGTTTCCGGTACGGATACAAAGGCCTTGATCCCAAGAACAAGCTCGAGCCGATGGTGCTGAAACATTCCCGCATTGATGACATTCACAGGGATGGCGGAACGGTTCTCGGGACCTCAAGGGGACCGGTTGATGTTGCCGCCGCTGTAGACAATCTGATCAACCTGAAGATCAATATCCTCTTCACAATCGGTGGCGACGGTACCCAGAAAGGCGGTTATGAGCTTTTCAAAGAAGCACAGCGGCGCAATTATCATATGGCGGTTGTGGGAATACCAAAAACCATTGATAATGATGTTTCCTTTGTATCGCGGACCTTTGGTTATCTTACCGCAGTGGAAGAAGCGTGTAATGTTATCAACAAAGCTCATGTCGAAGCCAAAAGTGTGGAAAACGGTATCAGCCTTGTGAAACTGATGGGCCGGAATGCCGGTTTCATTGCCATTGGAGCAACTGTGGCCAGCCAGGATGTCAATTTTGTTCTGATCCCGGAGGTCCCCTTTGTCCTTGGCGGAGAAAAGGGATTTCTGAACGCCCTTAAGGATCGGATTCTTGACAGAAAACATGCAGTTGTCGTGGTTGCTGAAGGCGCCGGACAGGATCTGCTGGGTTCCGGCGAGGTCCGGTACGATGCTTCGGGCAATATAATCCTGAACGATATTGGTACTTTTTTACGCGAACAGATTGACCGGTATTTCAAATCAGAAAAAGTACCTTGTCATATGCGGTATTTTGATCCCAGCTATTCTATCCGCAGCTGTCCTGCCAATCCTGAAGATGCCCTGCTATGCGACCTTTATGCCCGTAACGCCGTACATGCGGCCATGGCAGGGAAAACCGGCCTGGTAATCGGTTTTCTGCACAATACTTTCATTCATATCCCGATCGATCTGCTGACCCGGAAATCCAAGCAGGTCGACCTTACCGGCTGGGAATGGAGGGCAGCACTTGCGGCCACCGGACAGCCTCAGGTTTTCCAATAATACCAATGTACGGGATCATGGACTGCAAAAAAGACCGAAACGCGAGCCGCTGCAATTGTTCCTATTCTTGCAGCCGAAAGGGCATATGCTGCGACTGCCTGCACTATCACCGAGGCATGGGCGAACTCCCTGCCTGTTATTTTCCCGATGACATTGAAAAAACCTATGACCGCAGCATCGAAAATTTTGTTTCTTTATTGCAGAAACGAGGGCCATGGTGGTAAAGAGTACCCGGTCCCATCCATGCTCAAAATAACAGATTCCGCCACAGGCAAGGCATAAACGTTCGTCCTCCATCTTGTGATCTTTGTCACCTTATACGGATTTCCGGTTGTTAAAAACTTTTCTTTCGTAAACTGGTCATACACGTTATCTTTAAAAACCTGGAGAAATGTAACCCTGCAGGGAATATTTCAGTTTAAAAGGATAGTTGCTCATGAAAGCGGGTCGGGGTATGAAAAGAACAATCTTTAAAATATTGGTTTTTCTGATAAGTCTGACAACGGTTCTGACCTTTACACAGTTAGCACCGGCCGGTCACACCTTTCATGAAGAATTCCGTCTGGTGAAGGCCAGAACCGAACCCGTATTCCTGGATGCCTCTCAGTCATGGGTTGACTCTGTTATGCAGTCCCTCACACCCGAAGAAAGAATAGCCCAGTTGTTCATGGTGGCAGCTTATTCCAACAAAGATAAAACCCACGAGGAAGAGATTGAAAAAATAGTACATCATTACAACATCGGCGGTCTGTGCTTTTTCCAGGGAACACCTTACCGGCAGGCCACACTGACCAACCGATACCAGCAACGTGCAAAGACGCCTCTGCTTATTGCCATGGACGCCGAATGGGGCCTTGCCATGCGACTCGACAGCACGGTGCGGTATCCGAGACAGATGATGCTGGGGGCCATCCAAAATGAAAAACTGATCTATGATATGGGCTGTCAGATTGCCTGGCAGCTGAAAAGGATGGGCGTACAGGTCAATTTTGCCCCGGTAGCCGATATCAATAATAATCCGGGCAATCCGGTTATCAGTAGCCGGTCATTTGGTGAAGACCGAGCCAACGTCACCCGCAAATCCCTCTTGTACATGCTGGGACTGCAGGATAACGGAATTATTGCGGTAGCCAAACATTTTCCCGGTCATGGTGATACACGGGTTGATTCTCATATTGAACTGCCTGTCCTGCGGTTTAATCAGTCCCGGCTTGACAGCATCGAATTATTTCCTTTTAAAGAACTTATATACAGCGGCATTTCCGGCATTATGACCGGGCATCTGAGTGTTCCGTCACTGGACAGCGCTGAGCAGATCCCATCCTCCCTGTCACCCGCTATTGTGGATACATTGCTGAAACAGGAACTGGGCTTTAAAGGCCTGATCTTTACCGATGCCATGAAAATGAAAGGCATTGCGAACCATTTTGATCCCGATACGGCTGTTATCAAAGCAATACTTGCCGGCAACGACATCATTCTGATGCCCGAGGACATTCAAAATGCCATTAAAGCCATCAAACGTGAAATTGTAAAGGGTACTATACAGCAGGAAGACATTGATAACCGGTGCAAAAAAGTGCTTGCTGCGAAATACTGGACCGGTTTGGGAGAATACAAACCCGTTGATCTTCGTAACCTGTCGGAAGATCTGAATCAAGCCCATTACGAGCTTCTCAACCGGAAGATCATAGAAAGCTCCCT
>JAGDMB010000412.1 GCA_017860375.1 Bacteroidota bacterium
CCGATTACAACCTTGAAATAAACAACCTCCATCATGGAGCAATGACAGGCCGCATGCTCGAGAGCATCGAGAAAGTCCTACTGAAAGAAAGTCCAGACCTCGAGCTGGTATATGGTGATACAAATTCAACACTTGCAGGTGCCCTGGCTGCAAAAAAGCTGAACATAAAAGTTGCCCATGTGGAAGCAGGACTTCGCTCTTTCAATCTTGCCATGCCGGAAGAGATCAACCGCATCCTCACCGACCGTATCTCCGATATCCTGTTTTGTCCTACGGCAACTTCTGTGAAGAACTTAAAGAATGAAGGCTTTGATGCTTTCGGCAGCCAGATTCTTCAGGTGGGCGATGTGATGTATGATGCGGCTCTTTTTTACGAGAAATTGTCGGACCGGAAGTCCACCATAATCCATGACCTTAAAATCGGTGACGAAAAATACATATTGTGCACCATCCACCGGCAGGAAAATACAGATAATGCTGCTTCCCTTTTGTCCATTATGGATGCGCTGAATACCCTGAATCACGAAATAAAGGTCATCATTCCCTTACATCCCCGCACCCGGCATATTATAAAAAATCAAGGTATAAAAACCAGTTTTCAGGTCCTCGATCCGGTCGGGTATTTCGATATGATCCAACTGATCCGGCACAGCCATCTCGTTATGACCGACAGCGGAGGGTTGCAAAAGGAAGCTTATTTCTACGGGAAATACTGCATTACGGTTCGCGATCAGACCGAATGGACCGAACTGGTTGAAAACGGATATAACTTTCTGACCGGCGCCAATAAAGAAAAAATAATCTCGGTCTGCACTAACCTTATGAATCAAAAACCGGTTGAATTTTCCTTACAGTTGTATGGAGACGGGAAAGCGTCCGTGAAAATAGCAGATGCCCTGAAAGACAAATAGGGTGGTGAGCAAAAATCTATGCTCCGCCTGCAAGCGCGTTTAGCGGTTTTTAAGCATTTCATCAAGGTTTTGCTTCCAATGCAGGGGATTTTTCCATTTCCGGTAGAATTCCAGTAACCGGATCCGTTCAATTTTCTCATAAAAACCGAAAACCTTAAGAATAAAAGGAAAACTGACCAGGACAGCGGTTTTAATAAGGACCCGCAGGATTGCATTCCATTCCCCGGGGATATAACTGACACAAAGCAAAAGTGCTCCGGTGATGAATAACAACATTATTTTGCCGATCTCATACGGTATGGGATAATGTTTTTGTGCAATCCTGTATATGACCACAAAAAAGACCGCCTGGGCAAGAAGGGAGGACAACGACGCTCCGTACATGCCCAGAACCGGGGTTAAGATAAAGTTAAGCCCCAGGTTCAGCAACGTCATCAACACCACTACGGTACTGACAATCTTTGATTTCTTTGCGATCTGAAGTCCAAGAAGGGACGTGTCTTTCAGCATACTGAAAAAAATGGCGAGTCCGATCAGCGGCATGATCTTGAAAGATTCCCAGTAAGCCCTGTCAATGGTAATGACCTTTATGATTTCCCGTCCGAAAAGACTTAAACCAAGGACCATGAACATCGTCACTAAGGCAAAATAGGTCATGTATTTTGAATAAAACCGGTAACGCTCCGGGGAATTCATCATCTGGAAGAGCATAGGTGAAACGGCCATCTGCACAGACATCACGATTAGAACTTTTACCGTATTGGCAATTTTGAATCCCAGCGAATACAAACCCACTTCTTTCAGACCGCTGAAATAATTTAAGAAATAACGGTCAAGCGTATTCAATAAAATCGCAGATACCGAGGCAATGATTAACGGATAGCTGTATACAAGCATCTCCTTAAGGATTTGTTTTTCAAACCGGATCTCCAGGTTTTTAAGGATATGGGGTAACAAAAGAAGAATGAAAACCAGGCTTCCTGAAATTTGTCCGATAAAAATGGCATCGACGGAATGGTGAAAATGAACAATGAGCAAGATTGTCATACCCAGCGTAGCAAGAAGCTTCATTATATTGGTCACGGTAAATAAAACGGCCTTTTGCTGAAGTTTTAGCTGGGTCTGGATAGTACCAACAAACACATCGAAGGTTGCGGAGAGGAACATCAATTGTATTAAACCTGCCTTATCGCTGCTGCTGAAGAGCACACCCGACAACAATTCTTTGGACGGGAATATTAACGCATTCATTAAAACGGCCATCCCCAGAATGGTCATAAGAACCGTGAAGAACATGCTTTTTTGTTTCTTCCTGCCGTCCGGATCCCAGTACCATCGTGTAAGGGATTGGTTCAGTGAAAGCTCGATGATCGCAACGGATAGCTGTGCCAGGATCTCCAGCATGCCCAGGACACCGTATTCTTCAAGGGAGAGAAACCGGGTGTTGGTATAGATCGGTATCAGGATCAGTCCGGTAATCTTAAGGGAAACGTTACCCAGACCATATATCAGGCTGTTCTTAACAGTAAGTTTTAAATTGTCGAGCATTTCAATCGATAAAGCTTCTGTAAAAATACTCCAGGTTTACAATTTGCCAAAGCAATCCGGCATGATCCAAAGTTACCTGCTGGTGTTCTGTAAATAATTTTTCTAATCCTGCGGGATTATAAATACCCCGGTCAATTGTTTTGCGATCAAACAGGATATCACGAAGAGATTGCTTCAACTCATTTTTGAACCAGGCATTATGATTGACATATTTTGGACGATTGTATCGTTTAATCGGATTAACGAGGGAATGAAGCGGGGATTGTTTCATTCGGGTCACCACTTTATTCTCAAGGGTTTTTAACCTGAATTGCCAGTTCTCAGCTGAAATGGGCAAATTGTAGTATTCCCTTTTAATAGCGGCAAGCTGAGGAAATTTCCTTGTGAAGACAAGCCGGTACAA
>JAGDMB010000101.1 GCA_017860375.1 Bacteroidota bacterium
GTGCCATCCATTACCAGGGAGGAAGAGAACTGAATGTTAAAAAACTGCCTGAGATAAAGGCGGTTTCTATCGAACAGACCGTTCTGGAAAAATATTGCGGAAACTATGAGTACCGGCCCGGAGTGATCATCGCGATAACGGCCGGCGACGGGAAATTGTTTGTCCAGACCGGAGAGCAGAACAGGATTGAATTGTATCCCTTATCGGAAACGGAATTCGTGGGGATGGAAATGAACGCCAATCTTAAATTTATACCCGGAGAAGGCAATGATTACAGCATCGTGGTAAAACTGGGAGAGGATGTGCGGACAATTAAGAAAGTGAAATAACACACAGGCAATCATCCCGGTTCGGGAACTCGTAAAAACACTTACAATATGGTCAAAATTGTTGCTTTCCTCTTGCTCAGCATTCCGGTGGTGATCTTTTCCTGGAGAAGCCTGTCCCGCCTTACCAACCATGGCTTTTACCGGTTCCTTGCCTGGGAGTGCATCCTTTGGCTTACGGTGAATAACATCACTTATTGGTTCCGCGATCCTTTCTGCTTCCGGCAGATTGTTTCATGGATCTTTCTCTTCTATTGTATTTATCCGGCAACCGCAGGGGCTATCCTGATGAAAAGAAAGGGGAAAACGGATAAAACCAGGGATGGATCATTGTATACTTTTGAAAAAACCACCGAACTGGTTGACACGGGTATTTTCAAAACCATCCGTCACCCGCTTTACAGTTCACTGCTGTTCCTCACCTGGGGAATCTTTTTAAAACACGTTACCCTATACATGCTGGTCTTTGCGCTTTTGTCCACCGCCTTTTTGTTTGCCACTGCGCTGATGGAAGAAAGGGAAAATATTGCCTTTTTCGGGGAGAAATACAGGGAGTATAGGAAGAAGACTAAAATGTTTATTCCTTATATATTATAGATAAGAGCCAAGAGCTAGGATCCAAGAGCCAGGAGCCAGGAGCCAGGAGCTAGGAGCCGGGATCCAAGAGCCAGGAGCCGGGAACACAGAACGAAGAGGCAGGAAACATCTTGCTGCTTGTCCTTTGTCCTTTATCCCTTGTCTCTTTTCAGGCGATTGAAATAAATCAGTAGCCCGACAACGGCCGTACCCATTGCCCCTCCCATGCCAAGGTTGAGGCATATACCCACCAGAATCACGTAATCCATAATGTACCCAAAGCCTCCCAGAAGGCAAAAAACGGCATTTGCAAGCAGCGCATAACGAATGACCCTGTTAAGTCCGCCCCCGGAAAAGACAGGCGCAAGAAAAAGGCATGAAAGACTGAAAAATAAGGTCCATCCCACCAGGTTTATACCGGCCAGACCCGAATAGGGATTTGCCTGAATGAACTGTTCCAGTCCCGATGTCTGACCCCTGCTGATGCTTAGTCTCACCGAACTGATCTGCACAAAGTAATGCATGCTGACCGATATGGCAAACATAATGGCAAAACTCAGGGCAATCCGGCTCATGAATTTTTTGCCTTCTTCCGCCCGGTCTTCAATGCCGTGAAGCAATACAACAAAAGCCGGGGCAAATAAAAGCATAGCCAGCTGTGCAACAAATTTGAAGGCCTGATTATAGGTTGAAGTATAGACAATATAATCAGTAAGATTGGTCCATGTAAAGGGCGGGTTCAAAAATGCAATTGCGGCAAAACAAATGATCCATACCGCAAAGGCTGAAAGGGATACAATGGCAGCCCACTTTCCGGATTTTATTGAAATAGTATTCATGGCAAACCTGTTTTAAAAATTTTAAATAAAATTAGAACGAAAAGGGTAACCAATGTCTCTTTGTGGCGAAAAATAGTAAGGAAAGGCCGCTGTGTTTTTAAAGTCAGTGGCCGGCTCGCGCATTCTTACAGGATGGAATGTCTCACGAAGATCAGGTCTGCAGATTTTTGCCAAGCGAGAACAGGAATTCCAGTCCCCCTTCTTTTCTGTTTTTAACAGAGATATCGCCCTGGTGGAAGAGAATGGCATTTTTCACAATGGACAGTCCCAGCCCGGTACCGCCCGATTTGCGGTCGCGTCCCTTGTCAACCCGGTAAAAACGCTCAAAAAGCCGGGGAATGTCCTGTTCCGGTACGCCGCTTCCGGTATCGGAAAAAGAAAAATAATAATGGTGCTGATCTTCCATATATTTATCGATGGTCACCATAACATCAGTGCCGGCATGATGAAGGACATTCTCCAGTAAATTCCGGAATGCTGAATAAAGCAAAACAGAGTTACCCTGCAATTCGATATCATTCGTGATATTCATGCGTACTTCGATTTTGTTTTCCTTCAGTTTTTCCAGGAGATCTTCCATCACGGAACTGACCACCTCGTGCACGTTAACCTTTTCAATGGCGTATAAATTACCCGCTTCCTCAATTTTGGTCAGCAGGGAAATATCGTTAATCAGGTCTGCAAGACGGCATGTCTGAGAATACGCGCGTTGGATATAATCCAGCAATTTTGTCCGGTCGATTTTATTGTTCAGCACCGTCTCAAGAAATCCCTTTATGGAGCTTACCGGTGTTTTCAATTCATGCGCAATGTTTTCCGTTATTTGCTGTTTCAGCAGTTTCCGTTTGGCCAGTTTTGTAATATCGTTGAGGATGATCTCGAAACTGTTGTCATGAAATACAATGCATTTTACCGCATAATGCTTTCCGTTCTTTGTTATGGACACTTCATAGGAAGGTTGACCCGTTTTCTCGGATTTTTGGGCAGCAAGCTGTGAATCAATAAAACCGATAATAGGAGCAAACTCCTCTATACTAAAAAAATTCTCTGCAGAATAAACCAGTTTATCGCTGATATGGTTAATGTACTGAATGAAATTGCTGTTGCTGGCAATCCCTTTTTTATCTTGTGAAAAGATGGCAATTCCTTCTTCGAGAATGGTTAGGTGATGGACCAGTTTTTCTTTCTCCGAGAGGAGTTCCTGTTTTGTCGAATTCAGTTTCTGGAAAATATCCACTATATCCTGCCCGATATTTCCCAGCTCGGTTTTTGGGAAGGTCAGGGTATTGTCTATGGAATTGTTTTCCGATGCCTGCAGGGTGAATTTTTTCAGTGCCGAAATGGATTTTCCGAGTCTTGCCGTCAATACTATCAGGGAAAGCGAAGTGAGGATGAAAAGAAGGAGAATAAAAAGAAGCGAATTCTGGTCGGGCTCAATAAGGTACCTGGCTTCACGATCATACACCACCGACAGACGGATAAAATATTCGGGGAAACGCCGGGCAAAATAGTAATATTTGATCCCGGTGCTGGCCGATACCCGTATATCAGTGCCGGTGCTGTCCGATATAGCTTGCTGGATCTCAGGGCGCAGAAAATGGCTCTTCAGGGAAAGGCTGTTCTTTATATCTGAATCATAAAGTACGCGCCCGTTGTAATCAATGATGCTGATCCGCAAATTTGTATCCGGTATAATACCTGTCACGTATTCCATTCCCTGTATGGAGTCGTTTTTGTAAAGGGAATCGCTTACGATGCAGTTATGGATCAGCTCAGAATATCCGTTTAATTCCTTATTCAGAGCCTTGATATGATAACGCTTTTCAAGATGGTATTCCGAATACAGCACAATAAGGATGAACGCAGCAAAAACAAGAAATAAAAACCATATTTGCTTTCTGGTGTAGGTCGAAAATAGTTTCATACGCTAGGCATCAATTTCAAAACAATATCCGTGTCCGGAACGGCTTACGATATTTTTTCCGTATTCCCCGAGTTTTTTTCGTAACCGGGTTATGTGCACATCCACGGTCCGGTCGAGCACATTAATATTATCTTTCCAGGCATAATTAAGGATTTCCTCGCGGGTAAATACCTTGCCGGTATTATTTAAAAGCAGCATCATGATGTAATATTCATGGGGAGTAAGGTCAACCCTCGCCCCTTCCATGAAAAGCGTCTTCTTTTCCGGGTCGAGTTCCAGGCCGGCAATTTTTAGATTGGCGTGTTCCTGAATCTCTTGCGGATTCGGCCGTCTCATCACGGCTTTCACCCTGGCTATCAGTTCGCGCACGGAAAAAGGTTTTGTGATATAATCATCCGCTCCCAGTGAAAATCCCGTCAGTTTATCGTTTTCCGTGCTTTTGGCCGTCAGGAAAATGACCGGTGTTTTCAGTTTCTTTTTGTTGTGTATTTCATCCGCCAGTCTGAATCCCGACATACCTTTCATCATGATGTCAAGGATAAAAAGATGGTACCTGGACAATGATTTCTGAAGGGCTTCCTCCGCTGAATTGGCCGTTTCAACCCGGAATCCTTCCGATTCGAGGTTGAATTTGATAATCTCACATATATCTTCCTCATCATCAACGACTAAAATAAAAGGAATGTCCGAAGTTTTCATTACCAATCAGTTAAAGATTTTGCATAATAAGTACAGATAAGCCATGCACACAGCCTTCCAATATTTTAAGTGGATTCACAGCCGCAAAATAACATCTTATCCATTACAGTATCATTTCAATTCTATTACAAAGTTGTTACAAATAAACAGAAAAACAATTGTAACATGATTGTAACAAAGTTGTAACAAAGATGTAATGCAAACGAAACGGTGATGAAACATTATAACCTGAATTTTGCACCGGTGATGTAACATCTTTTTAACAAACATGAAACAAACTGATAATCTAAATGAAATGGTGTCTTAATAATTATAGGTCACTTTTGCGGCGAAAACCAAATTTCATTTAAACATGAGTACAATGAAAAAAATTATCACCGTATTTTTAATTGCTGCCGCAACCTCCTATGGTTACGCGCAGGTCAATGTAGATTCGCTGAATGAGCAGGTCATCATTCACGAAGGCAAAATCAATGCCCTTGACGAACGCGTTTTGCTGAATGAGGGCGACCTCGAAAAACTCAAGAAAATAAAGGTGTCGGGTTATATCCAGGCACAATTCGAAGCGTATCAGGGCGGTTTAATAGCAAAGGAAAACGACCCTAAAACCAGCTTTTTTATCCGAAGGGCCAGGATTAAATTCACGTATGAAGCTACTGATGGCATTCGATTCGTCTTACAGCCTGATTTCAGCACCGGCAATCTTTCCCTCAAGGATGCGTATGCATTGGCCTATCTGCCCAAACTCAGATCGCTGACCTTATGGGCCGGCCAGTTCAACAGGCCGAACTACGAAGTCGAATATTCTTCCTCCCAGCGTGAAGTAACGGAACGATCCAGGATGATCCGTACCATTTATCCGGGTGAACGTGAAGTAGGGGCCAAACTCGAATTCAATCCATCGGAAATACCACTGAAAATGCAGCTGGCGGTATTGAATGGAAATTTTAAAGGCACGGAACTATTGGATGTTGATTCCAAGAAGGACCTCATGGCCCGCGCCACGTATTCATTTGCACTTGCAGATAACAGAGTTGGAATTGATGTGGGGGCCCATGGATATTATGGTGGTTTGATGGCAAAGAACAAGTACGTGTTGAATTACGAAAATGGATTGGACAGTCTGGACACCAATAAAGGCACCTACCTGGATAAAAAATGGGGAGGCGCAGAATTCCAGGCTTTTTTTGATTGGCTTGGCGGCATGTCACTGAAAGGTGAATTCATCGCCGGTCGCAATGCCTATCCCGGAGATTCCAAAACCAATCCATACAAGACCAAGCAATTCTCCGGATATTATATTTACCTGATTAAAAACATTGGAAAGAAAAATCAGTTTGCCACCCGTTTTGACAATTTTGATCCCAATACAACTTTATCGGGAGATGCGGCGGGCAAAGATGTGTATTATAACACCTTTACCTTTGCATGGCAGTACTACCTTAATGATAACATCCGGTTCACCTTGAATTATGGGATTCCGCTTAATGAGAAGAATGCAACATACCCGGAAGATATAAAGGATAACACCTTTACCATCAGGGCCCAGGCGAAATTTTAAGGAAAGGGGACAAGGGTTGAGGGATGAGCGAAAAGGGACGAGGGAAAAGAAAAAGAGCAAAGAGCAAAGAGCAAAGACCAAAGAGCAAAACAAGTAATTTTTCAATCAATAAAAAACAAATCAATAAATCAACGGATCAACAAATTGACCAGAACTTGATTAAAAAAAACACGAAAATGAAAAAGAATAAAATCACAACGTTCATAGCGCTTGCATTAATAGTATTAGCAGGTGCGGCATTTATTCAGCAAACCAAGATCACCGTGAAGGGTTCGGATACCATGGTCATCCTGGCCCAGCGCTGGGCTGAGATCTATATGAAACAACATCCCGAGACTTCCATCCAGGTTACCGGAGGCGGTTCAGGGGTCG
This sequence comes from Bacteroidota bacterium, assembly GCA_017860375.1. Taxonomy (GTDB): domain Bacteria; phylum Bacteroidota; class Bacteroidia; order Bacteroidales; family UBA10428; genus UBA5072. The sequence goes on from JAGDMB010000101.1 coordinate 6,298, forward strand.
GACTTGCCGCTTTGATCAACGGAACCACCGACATTGCCAATTCGAGCCGTCCGATAAAAAATTCGGAAATCGAAAAATTAAAAAGCCGGTACAATACCCTTGGCGTTGAGATTCCCTGTGCGAAAGACGGCATCACTGTTTTTCTGAACGAATCCAACAAGGTCAACGAACTTTCGTTGAAACAGCTGAGTGATATTTATACCGGAAAAATTACCAACTGGAAAGAAGTGGGCGGTGCTGATGCCTCCATTACACTCTACGGCCGTGAAAACAGTTCCGGAACCTATGTGTATTTCAAGGAAACTGTGGTTAAGGCCGATTATGCAGCCGCCTGTCAGACCCTTCCAGGCACTGCAGCGGTTGTAAATGCCGTAAAGAAAGACAAATACGGGATCGGATACGGTGGTGCTGCCTATGCTGAAGGTGTAAAACATTGTATGGTAAAAAAGGATGCGAACAGTCCTGCATACCTGCCTACTGCGGAGAATATCGCAAAGAATCAGTACCCTGTTACACGGTACCTGTATATGTACCTCCGCAACAGGCCTACAGGCGATCTTAAAAAATTTATTGACTGGATATTGAGCCCTGACGGACAAAAGGTGGTCACTGGAGTCGGATATTTCCCGGTGAAGTAAGATCGAAACGATAATAAGATATAATAAACAAATAGGAATGACGAACAAGGAACATCGAATGTCGAACGCTGAAGATAAGACTCATCTATTCTTTGTTATTCAAGATTCGGCGTTCCTTTTTCGGTGTTCAGCTAAGCTTTGTTGAACAGGAGAATCAAGACATATGAACCAGGACGAATCCACCAAGAAAAAGCCGGAATTCCAGTACAGGTCTTCTTTAAGCCGGTCCGTTGGTAAAAAGCAATTCCGCTTTTCCGACTGGTTCGCTGAGAAACTGATAAAAACAGTTTCTTTTTTTTCCATCGCCTTTGTTATCCTGATTTTTCTTTTTGTATTCCGGGAAACCCTGCCTATGTTCAACGGTACAAACAATCCGGAAAAAAAAGAAAGGACCGGGATTCGTTCAGAAAATGCAAATGAGCTGAAACCCGAAAGCTACAGCGCAGGGGAGGAGGATCAGACCGGAGAGGAATTAAGGCCGGAAGGGTATTCACCTGATGAAGAAGACAAGGACCGGGAAGTATTAAGGCCGGAAGTCTATTCTCCGGATGAAGAAGTCCATGATCCGGACGAGGTAAGATCCCAAGCGTATTCACCGGATCAGGAAACAGGGGATGCCGGGGAACTGAGACCCGAAATATACGGAGACGTGGTTCCGGAAACCGTTTCTTCGGATAGCATTGGTGACGAAACGGAGGCTGCCGATGATGCATATACCATTGGGGAAGAGGCCGAAGATCCTGTTAAAACCCTGTTTTCAAAAGACTGGCAGCCGGTTTCAGATAAACCCAGGTATGGACTGTTGCCTCTTTTTATAGGAACCCTGAAAGTCACCCTTATGGCCATTCTTTTTGCGGCCCCTCTTGCGATCCTTGCTGCATTGTACACGGCCATGTTCGCAACGCCGAGGTGGAAGGAGATCATTAAACCCGTCATTGAACTACTGGCGGGATTCCCCTCCGTG
>JAGDMB010000102.1 GCA_017860375.1 Bacteroidota bacterium
TCCGGTTATGATGAAACGGTATATCCGTAAGATGCCCCGTTCAGACGGGGTCAAAACTGCCATCCTTGCAATAAACGGCTCAATTATCAGGAGGGATAAACTGGTGCAGGGTTTTACCGGCCAGGCTCTGGAACAGCTTGAATGGATATTAAAAAGAAAAAGGTACGACGTGTTTCTCACCGGAAATGCATCCTTCCCGGACAACTGGACGCAGGTGACAAATCCCTGCGATAAAAAGGACACGGAAGCAATTATCCCATTAGGTGAAGCGGAAGTGCGCATGTTTGCTGAAAAATTTCTCTCCGGAAAAAGGGAATTGTATCGTTGCGGACTTTTTCACCGCACGTGGTCATATCTTGTAGCGGGCCTTTTCGGCCTCCTCGGGCGCAGGTTTTTTGGCAAATTTTATATTGCCGATGAGCACTGCACGGGTTGTGCAATCTGCGCAAAGACCTGCCCGGCAAAAACGATTCAAATGCAGGATAAGAAACCGGTCTGGGGGATAGCCTGTGAGGACTGTAACCGGTGCATTAATCTGTGTCCCGAAAAAGCCATACAGGTCTCGGTTCCTTTATTCATACTGCATACGGTAATCAATTTTGCCCTGACCATCTGGGCGATCCGGGCTGTTATTATTCATGCTCCCGGCTGGATACAGACGGGACAAATGCTTCGTATTACCATTGAAATTACCCTTATCACTGCTGTTACATTACTGCTCCTTTGGGTAAGCATGGTGCCCGTCGATGCATTATTCCATCTGATGATGCGGGCGCCCGCTGTCCGCAGGTTTTTCAGCAAAGGCTATACACAGCATTACAGGCGGTATAAGGCACCAGGGTATGATCCAATGAAAAAGTAATCCGTAATACCCAATCCTTAACACCCTGACAGGGTCCCTTAATCCAATCCTTGACACCCTGACAGGGTCCTTTAATCCATTATTGACACCCTGACAGGGTCCCTTAACCAAGCCCTTATCAGGGTATTGCGCTTGTTAAAAAGTCAGGTGGTATAGACGCTGAGATTGCTTTAATCCCCGATTAAAATCATCCGTTTTGTTGCAGTGCTTTCGTTGAAAGTTAACCGCGCCACATACACTCCGCGGGGAAAGTTTTCACCTGCAAGAAACAAACAACTATGCGTCCCTGCGGATTTCTTTTCGTTGACCAGCGATGCCACCTTCTTTCCTGTGATATCGTATACTTCCAGCAATACATTCCCTGCCTCAGGCAAGGAATAATTGATGCGGGTCATCAGTGAAAAGGGGTTGGGTAAGTTTTGCGATAAGACAAGGCCGGAATTCGGGTTCACTTCCACATCTTCCAGGCCAACCAGTCCCTCACCGGCAATGGCGATATAATCAAAGCTCATCCAGTTCCATACTCCTTCGATGACGATCTCATTGAGTCCTGCCACGAGCGTCACATTCAACCGGTAGGTCATCCAGGTAGAAGTATTGGGAGCCGTGAATTCGATGGCGGAAACAAAAACGCCGTTTATTTTTAGATTTTGTGTCTTGGGCGAATCATAATTCAGCAGGTAACGGATGCTGAGCTGGTACTCCTTTGTTTCAGGGATACTGATGCCGCTGAAGGTGAGGGTCCAGGCATCGGTCATATCCAAATACTTACCACCGCTGGCAGACGACAGGTTTTTGACCGTCGCACTTCCTGTACGCGTGGCATTTTCCGCTTCAAATGTAATTACGCTCAGGTCGGTCACAACAAGGTCAATGGTATTGGATTCAACCACGGCTCCATTGGCATCCGTGACAAAAGCATTCACCGCATATTCACCGGCTGCGGGCGGTGTCCATTTTACTTCATAGGGCGCCTCGGTATCGGAAGACAATAAGGCATCCTCAATAAAAAACTCTACCTTCTCAATGGCCAGTCCTTCGGGGATTGTAAGCTCAGCCGTAAAAGTAATTTCTGTTCCCGGGGCCGCCATGTCTCCCACATCCGATTTCAGCAGAATGGTCGGCCGGGGTTCGATTACGTTTATGGTAATCGTATCCGCGTCAGTAATGCCTGCGTCATTCCGGTTCACTGCATTGAGTATGTATACCGTTGTATCAGAGGGCAGTACCCGCAATCCGTCTATGGAATCCATCGGTTCGCCGTTCAGGGTTACGGAAGATGCGCCATACACTATCCACGATAATACGGCGCTTTTGCCCCTTTCTATCGTGGTGGTATCCGCGGTAAAAGACTGTATCCCGAAATCCGGATTCACGATATTTATAAGAAAAGGGACGGCAGGCAGATCCTCCGCATTATAAAAATTCACACCTACCGGATTGTATTCCCAGGCATACCGTACAATCGCCGGTTCGGGTACCTGGCCGCACCTGACAAAAACCGAATCCCCCTCAATAAGGGCATCTGCTTTGTACAATACTCCATTGCTTCCTGCAACCGAAAACCAGTGAACGGAATCATTTACCGTGTTTTTGGCCACCAGTCCTCCCCCTGCATGATCAAACTGTATTTTAACCGACCCATCTTCAAGAAGCTTGTGGCTTTTATAACGCGGACCGGAATAAACCAGGTCTTCCCCGTAAGCCACCTTGCGTGCAACAAGTGATAAACGCTGCCCTACGGGTTCTTTTTTGGTGGGGTGTATATCCACATCGCCCACGTCAATGGTAGTCGCTTCGCCGGTATTGGGCAAAACCAGTGCTTTGCTCTGTGCGTCTCTTAATTTCGGCCAGGCGTCCCAGGCATTCGGGGCGCTTTCCACACCTGCCGCACCCTGATTTGGAAGTTGTACCCAGATAAAGGGTATATCACCCAAACCCCACAGTTCACGATAGGAAACAATCAGCTTTTTAAACAGATGCCCGTAAGACAAGGCGTCTTCCATATTGTCACAGTTTGATTCAGCCTGGTACCATATTATTCCTTTTACAGGAACGCGTAATAAAGGATGGATCATAGTGTTGTAACAAACCGTAGGTTGTCTTTCCGCTTCTCCGTTAGCAAGCGTTATATCCTGTTCATCATATCCCAGCATCTCCTCGCTCATGAAAGTTTCGATGCGTGCACCGCCTTTTGAGGCATTAATAATACCTACGGGTATTCCGATATCCAGCTGCAGGTACTTAGCAAAATAATAACCGACGGCCGTAAAATTGCCCACCGAGGCAGAAACTGCTGCTGTCCACGCACTGCCGGCCGGCACATCTTCAGCGGGTTCGTCGCCCAGATTGTTTTGCACCAGGAACTGACGGATAAGCTGGTTATTCGCTGCGGCAATTTCTTCCGTGCCACCTTCACTCTGGCTCAGTTTAAAATCCATATTTGACTGCCCGGCGGCGAGCCATACATCACCCAGGTATACATTTGTCCGTGTCAGCGTCGCATTGCCGCTGGCGATGGTCATTGTGTAAGGTCCGCCGGCACTCATTGCCGGTAGATTGGCTTCCCATTTGCCTGCTTCATCGGTAAATGCAGAATCCGATGTGCCATTCAGCGTCACAATTATTGTATCGCCCGCATCCGCTTTTCCCCACACAGGGATGTCCCTTTCACACTGCAAAACCATGCCGTTATTGAATATTCCTGCTGTCTTAAGCTGTGCATCCACAACATTCGGACAACACCAAGCGATTGAAAGAAATAATAATGCACCAAACCGGGCCTTCATACTATTCATTTTTTTAATTTTAATACGGATACGATTATGAAAATAAACCTAAAAATAAACAAATAAGAAATACCATGAAATGGATAATTTTTTTCAGCGCTGCTGTTTTTCTTTGCGTGAGTACCGAAACGGACGCCCAGTCGCATCAAAAAGAGCCAAATGGTCTGTGTTATCAAAGCACTGTGACAAGCGGCATTCAGCAGAAAATACGATTGACTGTATGGAACGACAATATAATCCAGGTAGTTATCACAAGCGGTAAAGATTTTTCTGACAGGGAAAGCCTTATTATAACTGAAAAGTCCAAAATCAATTGCCGGTATATCGTTGCCGAGAATGATACGGATGTCATTCTCTCTGCCGGAAAGGCCAAGGCCTGTATTGATAAAAGGACTTCCCTTATCCGGTTTACAGACAGTTCTGGCACAGCTGTGCTTTCTGAAAGTGGCCACTCCATGGATGCGGCGGTCGATGAAAATAAACCTTGCTATCATATACGACAATCTTTCCATTACCAGGAAGGGGAGTTCCTTTATGGGCTGGGCAGTTTTCAGGACACCGACCTGGCTCTTAACGGTAAAAAGATAACGCTGCTGCAAAGGAACCGCGATGATGTAGTACCGGTCATCGTTTCAACCGCTCATTACGGGTTGATATGGGATAACTATTCCATCAGCGAATTCAATGATATAAAAGGGAGCTATTATCTGTGGTCGGAGGTGGCGGATGAGATCAATTATTTCTTTATTTACGGTGAGAATAACGATTCCATCGTTTCTGCCTATCGTCGGCTCACAGGGAAAGCCCCCCTCTACCCTAAATGGGCTTATGGCTATATGCAATCGAAACAAAAATACAACACACAGGAGGAGATCGTATCGGTGCTAAAGGGTTTTCGTGACCGGCAATTCCCGCTCGACCTGATAGTTCAGGACTGGCAGTACTGGCCCGAAAATCAATGGGGGCAGAAAACATTCAACCGGAAAAATTACCCCGACCCGGGAAGGATGGTAAGCGATATTCATTCCATGCACGCTAAGGTGATCATTTCCATCTGGCCCAATATGACACAGGGAACGCCCGATCAGGTTGATCTGGCAGGGATAAATGGACTGTTTAACGACAAGGAACACCTGAATATTCTCATGCCTGAGGCGCGCAAAATGTACTGGGAACAGACCCGCGACAGCCTGTTCTCCTATGGGATTGACGGTTGGTGGGCTGATTGCTCCGAGGGGTATGATTCGGACTGGGACTCTCCCTTTTTCAGGCTTCCCGATGAGAAACTAAAAGAAGTAAATACCGGCACGCTGAAAAAAATGTTCGGAAGCGGCCGCTATATCAATATTTATGCCCTGATGCACACCAGGGGTTTATTCGAAGGCCAGAGGGCTACAACGTCCGACAAGCGGGTTTTTATACTCACCCGCTCTTCTTTTGCAGGCATGCAAAAATACGGAGCCAGCTACTGGACGGGCGATGTTTCAGCGAACTGGGAAGAGTTCCGGATGCAGATACCGGCAGGGCTGAACTTCTGTATGACAGGTATTCCTTACTGGACGACGGATATAGCCGGATATTTTATCAAACACGAGCCGGGATGGTGGTTCTCGAATGGTGTATTCGAGAAAGGGCAGGAAGATGAAGGATTCCATGAGCTTTATACCCGGTGGTTCCAGTTTGCTGCTTTCTGCCCTCTGTTCCGGGCTCACGGTGCCGACTTCCCCCGCGAGCCCTGGGCGTTTGGGCCTCCCGAATCGCGCACCTACCAAACTCTTCTGAAATTCACCAACCTCCGGTACAGGTTGATACCCTATATCTATTCCCTTGCCTGGAAAGTTACCGCAGATGACTATACCCTTATGAGGGCGTTGACCTTCGATTTTCAAACCGATACCATGGTTTATGCATGCAATGATGAGTACATGTTCGGCTCTGCGTTTCTCGTTTGCCCGGTGACGGAACCCCTGTATTTTCTACCCGGCAATATCAAAATGAACAGCCGGGAATTGACACGCGATGTCTATTTGCCAAAAGGAGCGGTATGGTATAATTTCTGGACAGGAAAATTGTATGAGGGAGGTCAGACTATAAAGGCAGATGCCTCATTCGAAACCATGCCCTTATTTGTCCGGGCAGGAGCCATTGTTCCCATGGGACCCTTCATTCAATATTCAACAGAGAAGTCCGATCCTTTGGAGATCCGGATCTATCCAGGGGCCGACGGGGAATTCACCCTGTATGAGGATGAAAACGACAATTACAATTATGAAAAGGGATTGCATTCCCTGATCACATTCCGATGGGAGGATGGGCAAAAAACACTTACCATTGAGAACAGAAAAGGTGATTATCCGGGCTTGCTGAGAACCAGAATATTTAACGTTGTTTTAACCGGAGAAAACACCGTAAATGGTGTTGAAATAAATACGAACAATGTAAAATCAATACAGTATAACGGAAATAAGCAATCCGTTTCCTTCTGAAAAAAGTGAAAAGAAAGCAGGACAATCTGGAATTTGTTCGTTACTTTCGTTAGACAGCAAAAGGAAGCATGAAAAAGGACGGAACCGCAAATGATACAGGACAATGAATTGATCATGCTGATACTGGGTATCGGTGTATTGGCTCTGACGATTATTTACAAAACGGAAATAAAGCGGATTTTTGGCTGGAAAAATCTCCTTTCTTCCTATTACCTGCTTCTGGCTGCCTCTGTATTTACCGTTGCGGAAGCCTTTCTCTGGAATTTTTACCTGAACCTTGCGGAACATTTGTGCTATTCGGCAAGTGCTGTAGCTTTTGCCGTCTGGTGTTTCAGGGTTTCCTTCAGCAATAAAAGAATTGTGTATTGATGAAAGGAATCGCTTATCTTGACCTGGTATCGTTCCTGGCTTCCCTTTCGGGAATTGTGGCTTTACTATTCACAGGCAAATACAGGATCAGAACCGATATTAAATTACTGATCTTTAGTATTTTGTTTCTCCTTGTCCTGTATTACTTCTCCTTGTTTGTCGAGTGGTGGGGTATCTCTGACGCGCTTGATCCATACGAGGATCTCATTGGAACTTTAATCCCCATGATGTGGATCTTTCTTTTTTATGCTTTTATACAGAAAATAAGCAATATTGATTTGCAGACGAGCAAGAAATCATTGGATATGGCACTGACGGGTACCAGGGCGGGTACCTGGGAATGGAACATACAGACCGGAGAGGTTATTTACAACAGGCGCTGGGCGGAGATCATCGGCTATACCCTTGAAGAACTTAAGCCTCTTGACATCACAATCCATAAGAAATTCTCCCATCCTGAGGATTTGAAAAGATCAGATGAATTGCTTAAAAAACACATAATGGGTGAAACTGATTTCTACGAGTGCGAAGTCCGATTAAAGCATAAGAATGGCCATTGGGTTTGGATAATGGACCGGGGAATGGTCATTGAACGCGACAAAAAAGGCAATCCGTCTCGTATAGCAGGAACGCATATTGAAATCAGCAGGCAAAAACAGGTGGAGAAAGAGCTGAAAGAACAGATTGAAAAAAATCAGGCCATCAGTGAAAAATACCTTGAACAAAACAAAGAGTTATCGGAAAGCCTGGAAAAGATCCAGTCCATTAACCTCGAACTGAGGAGGGCCAAAGAAAAGGCCGAAGAAAGCGATCAGCTGAAATCAGCCTTCCTGGCCAACATGAGTCATGAAATCCGGACTCCGATGAATGGAATCCTGGGATTTGCGGAGCTGCTGAATAAACCCGATCTGAAGGGAGAAAAACAACAGGAATATATCCGTTTGATTCAGCAAAGCGGAAAAAGAATGCTGAATATCATCAATGAACTGATTGACATTTCTAAGATTGAAGCCGGACAACTGGATGTGAAACTTGAAAATACCGATTTGGAAGATCTTTTGCGCAATCTGTACCTGTTCTATACGCCCGAAGCAAAGAAGCGGGGATTATCCCTGCTTTTGTCATCCAGCCTGGAAGGGGAAGAAAAACAGATCGTGACCGATAAAACAAAATTGGTGGAGATCCTCAGCAACCTTATCAGCAATGCAATGAAATACACTGAAAAAGGACGGATTGATTTTGGCTGTTCCAGGGCGGGCAATACCGTTGAGTTTTTTGTAAAGGATACCGGTATCGGAATACCTCCTGATTTCCATGAAAAGATTTTCGAACGTTTCCGTCAGGTTAATTTAAATACTTCCAGTGCTGCGGAAGGCAGCGGTTT
>JAGDMB010000413.1 GCA_017860375.1 Bacteroidota bacterium
GCTCTGGAAGCTGCAGAAATTCAAAAAATTGATTCTGTCACAATGGTCATGGAAAATCTCAAAGGCCAGATCGATTTTACGGTAGAAGAAGTTGATCAATTAATCAACGAGTTATAAACCCTTAAAAATGACTACTATGAAAACCATGCATAAAATAGTGACGCTTTTACTGATCATATGTCTGACAGGACTGTTCAATACAAGTGCCTTTGCTCAGCTGGGTAAAAAAGTTGAGGAAGCGGAAAAAGAAAATGCGAATAAAGAGAAAACGGAACAGGGTGGACTCGAAGATAAAGTAAAACAAGCTGAGGAAAAAGCATCGCCTACAGAAAAAAAGGCACCTGCCAAAACCCAGAAGGAAGAGGAAGTGGTGGTCCCTGAACCTGTCAAGGTTTTTACACCAAAGGTGATTGAATACACCCATACCACAAGTGTACAGGCTAAAGAAACCCAGCTGTTGAAAAAAGGAGAACTTAAAGCCACGGTAGCGAATGCCGATACAAAGGTGCAGGAGGCCCGGATAAAGCTTACTGCTGCCAGGGAAGCGCTGGAAAAAGACAAAAAGGCGAAAAAGATAAAGGAATCGGTATATTATGAGAAATTGGATAAAATAATGAAAGCCGAAAAAGCGGTCAACGATCTTGAACTCACCGTGCAAAAAGGAAAAGAGCTGACGGCGGATTAATTAATGGTGCACCTTGCGCCCAAAATCAGGCAAAATCTTTTTTACCATGCAGGTATAAAGCCAATCCTAAGCTGGATTGGCTTTTTATTTTATTGAATCCGATATCCGATTAGTAATTAACGTGTTCAGGATCATAGACAATACCTATATCTCCGCTGGTCGCAATCATTGGATTATCGCAGCCGATTGAAACTTTTCGATCGAAAGGCTGGGGATTGACAACCGTTCCCTCTTTAATGGAAATGGCCAGGTCTCTCATTTTTATCATGTGGCTTAAATCGAAGGGCCTTTTAACATAGAAATAATGACCGCAATAGATTTTTTCAATCCCTTCTTCCATTAGTTTTATCATCCGGTTACAGGATTCGATATAGGTTTTCATGGGTGAATAAGGTTTAAGCTGGAGCCATACCTGTCCGGAGCCAAATGCGTCCCCCGTGTAGCAGGAGCCCGCTGCCCTGTCAACCAGGATTATCGATCCGGGTGTATGGCCAGGCATATGCACTACTTCAATACTTTTCCCCCCAAGGTCAAACCGGGTACCATCCTTAACAAAATTCACTTTTCCCCTATACGTTTTCGGAAACAAAACCGTATCGCCAGGATGGATATAGATTTCACTGAAAAAACCGATGTTGCCGTCATGGTCATGGTGGGCATGGGTTAGTACAACCTGCAAAGGCTTTTGGGTAATCAACCGGATAATCTTGTCGAGTGAATCGCATTCTGTGCCTGTGTCGATGAGCAATGCTTTTTCATTCCCTTCGATGATGTACAGGGTACCATTATCCCTGGTTTCTCCAATCCATACGCATTCTTCCAGAAGGGAAATCTGCAGATCGTCATTTTTAAAGACCTGGGCGGAGATGGCCAAAGCGCTTCCAAGCACCATGGCTGCAATACCAAATAGTTTTTTCATTTTTCAGGAATTCTTATTTAAATAGCATAGGGGCAAACTCCGATAAATAGATACGCCAGTTTGCCCAGGTATGTCCACCCGTGCTTTCGCGGTACGTATAATTGAAATTGTGCTGATCAAGTTTGGCCCTGAGGTCTATGACGGACTTGTAAAGGAAATCTTCTTTACCGCAGGCAACCCAGTATAATTTATATCCGCTGTTGCGGACCGCTTCAAATTTCGCATCCTGCTCCGGGTCAGGTTCCAGTCCCATCTGTTTCAGATCAGGAAGGCCCATGCTCATTACACCGATATAGCCAAACATGCCGGGATACTTGCCGGTTGTGTTCAGGGTTTGCATTCCTCCCATGGAAAGTCCGGCCAGGGCCCGGTTGTCTTTATCCGCAAGCACCCGGTAGTGACTCTCGATGTAAGGAATAATATCTTTTACCAGGCTCTCTTCAAACAGACCGCGGCCCATATCAAAAGGCTCAGACGCTTCCCTGTTTCCCGTTACAACCGGAGCTTCTCCTGGTGCCGCTGCCTGTCCGGGATTTCCATTCGGCATTACCACAATCATGGGTTTTGCCTTTCCCTGTGCAATCAGGTTGTCCATTATCTGGCATGTTCTGCCCAGGGTTGTCCATGCATCCTCATCCCCTCCTCCTCCGTGCAGGAGGTAAAATACGGGGTATTTATCCGCATTGTTCTCATAACCGGCGGGCGTATATACATACATTCTACGGTTCAGCTTAAGTGAAGGTGATTCATACCAGAGCTTGGTCAGGCTGCCATGCGGAACATCTTTTACAAGATACAGGTCCGATTCCATACCCGGAATGAGCAGCATGCTTTCATTGCGGGAGCCATCCCTTTTCACCTGGGGATTGTTCGGATCAAGCACACGCACCCCATCGATCAAAAAAGTATAACTGTACAGCTCAGGGGAAAGCGGGCCAACCGCAAGGCTCCATAGGCCGGTATCATTTTTCACCATGGGAACGCTGGTACCCCAGCCGGGCATCCAGTCACCGCTCACGGCAACGGATGCAGCTTCCTTTGAAAGCAACCGCAAAATAACCGTATTATCCGGCATAATCTCGGGTGATTTGAAACCCGGTTGCATCCGGACAGGCCGGGCCGGTGTTTTATCGGCTGTCTTCTTTGTGGTTTCCTGGGCTTTAAGTGTAAATGCAAAAAAACACAATAGTAACAAAGTGAATCTGCTTTTCAGTTTCATTTTCAAGTCGTTTTTCATAATTAGACCT
>JAGDMB010000103.1 GCA_017860375.1 Bacteroidota bacterium
CGTCAGGTATTCTTCACCGGAAGCGGTAAAAATGACGGTGAAGATCCTTACTTTATCCATTACTACCGCGTCAATTTTGACGGTTCACATCTGACCCTGCTGACCCCCGAAAAGGCGAACCACGAAGCGGTATTTTCAACGGATCATCGCTTTTTAATCGACACCTGGTCAACGGTCAGTCAGCCGCCAATAACGGTATTGCGCACAACAGACAGCAACAGGATAGTTATGCAGGTCGAGCAGGCGGATATCAGTGAATTGCTGAAAGCCGGCTGGCGTGCACCCGAACCTTTCGTTACCAAAGGCAGGGACGGGAAAACGGATATCTGGGGGAACATCTACCGTCCGACAAATTTTGATTCGACACGGAAATATCCCGTGGTGGAGTTCATTTATGCCGGACCCCAGAGTTCCTTTGCACAGAAATCGTTCCGTCCCTATGTATATTTCAGTGGCCTTGCAGAACTGGGCTTTGTTATTGTCCAGATGGACGGCATGGGCACTTCAAACCGCTCGAAAGCCTTTCATGATGTCTGCTGGAAGAATCTGAAAGACGGAGGATTTCCCGACAGGATAATCTGGATTAAAGCGGCTGCGGATAAATATCCGTTTCTTGATACATCCCGTGTGGGTATCTTTGGCAGCTCTGCTGGCGGGCAGAATGCAATGGCAGCCCTGCTTTTCCACCCTGAATTTTACAAAGCGGCTGTTGCCTCCTGCGGATGTCATGATAACCGGATGGATAAGATCTGGTGGAATGAGCAGTTCATGGGCTATCCTGTCGGACCGCAATATGCGGCGTGCAGCAATGTAGAAAATGCCGGCAAGCTGAAGGGCAATTTGCTTTTGCTTGTAGGTGAACTTGATGACAATGTGGACCCGGCATCCACCATGCAGGTGGTGAATGCCCTGATAAAAGCGAATAAGGATTTTGAACTGCTGGTATTGCCCGGTATGAAGCACACGGGTGGAGGCACATACGGTGAGCGCAAACGCCGCGATTTCTTTGTCAGAAACTTACTGGAATTGCAGCCTCCCGACTGGAATGCGATGGAACCAAAAGAAAAACCTAATCATAGTACAAAATGAAAACCATGAAAAGATTGCTGATCGTTTTACTTGTCCTTGCCGGTTTGTTCACTTCGTGCAAAACGGATAAGGAAGGCACCATTAAAACTGCAGGACCCGAAGTAGTTGAATTCAGGGTATTGCCATTCGCTATAACGGATGTGAAACTACTCGATGGTCCCTTTAAGAAGGCAACCGAATTAAACATCCAATCTTTGCTCAAGTATGAACCCAACCGGTTGCTTGCAGGATTCCGCAGGGAAGCAGGATTGAAACCACGGGCCGAACAATATCACGGATGGGAAGACGAAACTCTTGCCGGTCATAGCCTGGGTCACTACCTTTCTGCTTGTGCCCTGATGTACCAAACCACAGGGGACAGGCAATTTCTCGACCGGGTCAACTATATAGTCGCTGAGCTTGACACCTGTCAGCAGGCAGGCAGGAGTGGATATATCGGGGCCAGTAAAAACGCAAGAAAAATCTTTGAAGAAGAGGTGGCAAAAGGGAATATCCGTTCCGGCGGATTTGATTTGAATGGTCTCTGGTCGCCTTACTACACTATGCATAAAATTATGGCAGGTCTTCGTGACGCCTATGAATTATGCGATAATAAAACGGCTATTGAGGTGGAAAAAAAATATGCCGACTGGATCGACGGAATCGTTATTAATTTGCCCGACACCTCAATCCAGAAAATGCTGCATTGTGAACACGGTGGTATCAACGAAACATTGGCGGATCTATACGCTGACTCAGGAGATGAAAAATACCTGAAACTGTCTCAAACATTCCACCACAAGGCAATACTTGACTCCCTCCTGATGGGAAAAGATGTTCTTCCGGGCAAGCATGCCAATACACAAATACCTATCTTAATTGGCGTTTCGCGGCTTTATGAACTAACCGGAAATATGGACGATCGCAAGACAGCTGAATTTTTCTGGGACCGGGTTGTTCATCACCATTCTTATGTTACCGGAGGGAACTGCAACAACGAATACTTCGGTGAACCTGACAAGCTGCGCAACAGGCTTGGTCCTTATACAACCGAAACATGCAACGTGTATAATATGCTTAAGTTGACCCGCCACTTGTTTATGTGGCACCCCAATGCCGATGAAGCTGACTTTTACGAAAGGGCCCTGCTGAACCATATTCATTCCTCCCAGCATCCGGTTGACGGCAGGGTTATTTATAATTTAAGTATCGATATGGGAGGGAAGAAAGAATACGAAGATCCTCTTTGGTTCACCTGTTGCGTGGGAACCGGAATGGAGACCCATTCGAAGTATACCGAAGGTATCTATTATCATAATAATGATGAGTTATTTGTTAGCCAATTCATTGCCTCGGAACTGCAGTGGAAGGATAAAGGGGTTGTGATAAGGCAGGAAACAGCCTATCCCGATGAGCAGGGTACAACCCTTACCATGGATAGTCAGCAGCCCGTTAAATTCACTCTGCAGATACGGTATCCCTACTGGGCAAAAGATGGAATTACCATCGCTGTGAACGGTAAGAACGTCAAAGTCAAACAGCAGCCCGGTAGTTTTGTTGCCGTTGCAAGGACCTGGCAAAAGGGGGACAAGGTGGAGGTGAAAATGCCTTTTTCGCTCCGGCTTGAAAGCATGCCCGACGATTCCAACCGCGTTGCCATCCTTTTCGGGCCGGTAGTTCTGGCCGGTGAGCTTGGTCCCGATCAGGATTCAGCCGTTCATGATCCGCTTTATGTGCCGGTTTTGATGACGGAAAAAAGGAATCCTGCCGAATGGACAGAACCGGTCTCCGGCAAGGTGAATGAATTTGTTACAAAAGGGGTCGGGAAACCGCGGGATGTGCAGTTGAAACCCTTCTATGCCATGCATGAAAGGCATTATTCGATCTTCTGGGATATGTTCACGGAGGAAGCCTGGAATAAGAGAGAACAGGATTATATAGAATATCAGTTACGAATGAAAGTCTTGCAGGAAATGACGGTTGATTTCGTCCAGGCCGGTGAAATGCAGCCCGAGCGTGACCATAATTTCAAAGGGGAAAAGACTTTTCCGGGTTATTTTAAGGAGAGGGGCAACCGCGAGTCAAGAGACGGATGGTTTTCGTTTGACATGAAAGCGTTGCCTGACCAGCCCCTGTCCCTTGTAGTGGATTACTGGGGTGGATTCCCGGGATCAAAAACATTTGATATCCTGGTGAATAACAAAGTGATAGCCACCGAAAACATCTCCAATAAAAAAGAAGGGGAATTCATCAGTCCCGAATACAAAATCCCCGTGGAACTCACGAAGGGGCAGCGCAAAATCACCGTGAAATTCCAGGCTCATCCGAAGAATGCTGCCGGACCGGTATTTGGGGTGCGGGTGATCAAAAGGGAAAAATAAAATGGTTCCTCTATGGATTTGACAGGGCCAGTGGTATAATTTTTCCGTTCATGAATTTGTGACTGTGCAGGGCAAAATCTCCGATGAATGCGGCTATCTCCTGGGGTTTTACCGGGGCGTTGTAGCCCGGAAAAGCCTGAGCCAGCATTTCCGTCTGAACGGCACCAAGGGCAAGGCAATTGATAAAAATATTCTTGTCTTTGAATTCCACGGCGAGTGACTCGGTAAGGTTCGCAAGTGCAGCCTTGCTTGCGCTGTAAAAGGCAAGACCGGGAAATCTGGAGCTTCCCTGGAATCCGCCCATGCTACCGATATTGACAATGTGGGTATCTCCTGCCCTTCCCATGAAAGGCAATAATTCCCGTATCAACAGGGAAGGCCCCATAAAATTCACGCGGAACATTTTCAGGATCTCCCCGGATCCGATCTGATCAAAGGATTTATTAACCAGGAATCCGGCGTTGTTGATGAGAATATCCACATGGCTGAGAACTTTGGTAATCGGCTGGAACCTTTTGGAAGGATCAGCCAGAAAATCATCAAAATCAAATATAACGGGAATCAGTTCAGACGTATTATTGAGTGCGGAACATTCAGCGGCCAGCAACTCCAGACCCGGTTTGTTTCTTGACAGCGCAATCACTTTAAAATGATCAAGCCGCATAAAGTATTTCGCTGCTTCGAAGCCTATTCCGCGACTGGCACCTGTTATAATAACCGTTCTATTTGGCATAATCTTTGAAGTTTCATTACTTTTGCAATCCGGATTGTACAAAGACAATCGCAGGTTAAAATTAAACTTTCTTTTCCTATGAGGTATAAAAAAGCGATACTATCCCTGTTTTGTTCGCTGTTTTTTACATATGCCGTTGCACAGGAGGTGAAAGAACTTCCCGTCAGGCAGCGTTTGTTCTTTGGTGGTGATCTCGGTTTAAGTTTTGGCACCAACACCTATATTCATCTGGCTCCTATTGTCGGTTACAGGATTACCGACCGGTTGTCGGCAGGACTGGGTCCTATTTACATATTTGAAAAAAGCAATTATTATGATTATCAGACATCCACTTATGGTGCGAAAGCAATCATGAGTTTCGCGGTAATCAAGAATATAGATGAGTACATGAATATCGGTATTGGCCAAATAATGCTGCACGTTGAAAATGAATTCATCAATATGCAGAAGTTGGACTATGTTTCTTCGACCGGCAAGGTTTATGTGCGCGATGAACGTTTCTGGATTGACAATCTGCTTGCGGGTGCAGGGCTGAATTTTCCTTTTGGAGGGAACGCCGGAATTAACATCTATGTTTTATGGGATATTACGCAAAATGAATACTCCCCTTACTCCAATCCCATCATCCGGCTTGGCTTCTATTTCTAGGAGGCTCTGTTTTCAGCAATCACAGACGAATTGATTACGATAGCTGAACAAGGCAATGCAGCCTCACAGCCTGTTCCGATTGTTATCGGTATGAGAAGTATACAATAGTCGCGATAGTTAACCTGTCCCCGCGCCAAAGACCGTGAGCGCAACGGGATTGGATTTCAGTTTCGGAATATTATCTCCATGAGACTCCTATACCGGCTGTAAACACATTGAATATAGCTCGGGTATAGTCAAAATTGAGGGTGACAATGGACATTTTAAGTCGAAATCCTATATTTAACCGGGGTTTTCGTATATCTCCATCCTTGTTTTCAAATATCATATCAATAGGATCGAGGGCGGCACTTTCGTTTGTGACCGCAAGTTCAGTCCCGGTAAAACCTGACAGATCCGCAACCGGATAGTAGCCTTCCAGTTTCAGGTTGGATTTGGTCTGAATGAAACCGGCTCCGCCATAGAAGGTGATCACGGGAAGTGTGGCTGCGACCAGAAGGTTAGCTGTATGACTCTCGGCCACGATTTTAAGCTGCTGGTTCTCCCAGGTTATATCGGGGTCGGTGGTGTTGTCTACCGCATGAATATTGGATGGCGTAACCGATATTCCAACATTGGAGTGCAACTTTGTATATCCATACATGACGGATAACTGGAGTATCGGGAGTTTTTTCAAACCCGGTATCCATTGTTTGATATCGTGTCTGCCGCCAATGCCCCACAAGCCTATTTCACTTCCTCCCGCTTTGATGTTGGGCAAATAACGTCCCAGAAGGTCAGTACCTTTGTACAGGCCGACACCTGCCTGAATTGTGGGAGCCGGAACATAGCGCCAGTCAAGGCCCTGTGGCATATCAAAAGCCTTGAGATCATATCCATCAATATTATAATTGAGCTGGGGGCCATCTTCTGCGAGACCTGCCACGGTGGGTGTAATGTGATCTGAACTGTTGGCTGGTATAAGGAGTTCCAATCCAATCTGGTTAATATCAAAAGTCGTAAATTCATCCGGTACCATGGCTGCATTCAGCGTAAAGGAAATTTCAAAACCGCCCGGCTTATGTGCTTCGGCGGTATTGTACCAACCACCGGCCATGGCGGCGCCGAAGCCGTCCATATAGGGAGAAAGATAGGGCTGGAACAATTTTTCTGCATCTTCTGTTCCGGCAGCCATCATCTGGCCAAGATTCTTCACCTGGGCATTTGCTGGTGTCATCATAAAAAGGGGAAGGAAAAGGATCAGGGTAAAGCGCCTGCAAAGGATGGTTTTCATAGAAGCATTTTTATTGATTTAAACGAACTTACAGGATAATTTACGGACAATTTCATGATTTGTTCCATTATTCATTAAATTTCTTCAGCGCCTGTCTGAATCAGACGGGTTGTGTTCATTTATCGGGAAAAATTATGCAGGAAAAAATTTTTAAGAATGAAATTAGATAGTATATTTGCAACTCTTTAAAAAAAGCGCTCTTGTGCAGGGCATCGAATGCATAAGATGCTAATAATTAAAATGTTGATCCAGTAGCTCAGCAGGTAGAGCACATCCCTTTTAAGGATGGGGTCTTGGGTTCGAATCCCAACTGGATCACAAATGATTGAGGCCGCCTTGTGCGGCCTTTTATATTCAATATCCGGTTGGGATCACGAGCGGCCTTGTGGATCGGTAATGCGGGTGCGAATAATCCCGATGGATTGAAGCCAGGTTCGAATCACCGAACCCTTTTGTCCATCGGTATCACAAAATACAATTATATGGCATTGTAATTTAAATATTTACATGGATATTTTTGTTTTGTATTCATACTTGCATATTTGATTTTCCAATCCTCCATAAACAAAGAATCGCTTCCTATGCCTATGTTAGCTCAATACTGTTTGCAAATCTTCATTATCTGTTATTTGAAAAGCATAAAACCATACCTTTGGCTTTTCAATCCGTTATTATGATGACATTTATTAAGATCCTTATAATTAACCTATTGAAACCATTTTATTGAACAAAAAGCCAGTGAAAGAACGGAAGCCAATGTAAAGTTTTATGCCTTACTATCGGATGAGGCATTTATGCGATCTAATATTAAGTAATTTAGTAGGTAACAAAACTTCAAAAAACCACTTCTACGCATTCAGTTTTGACATTTAGAATTGGTTTTCCACTACTTAAATTAGTTACCTGCAAGCCTATGGCGACAGTTCACAAATCTCTATTACCTTAATATTCAACAAATAACAAAATATGTAAAATGACAAATAAAATATCAGTTCTTCTAACAGCAATCATCCTGACCTCTTTGGCACTGCAAGCGCAAAATGCAGGACAGGTAAAACAAATGGCATATGCCGATTCTTTGCGACTGGTCGAAATTTTTCAAGACATCCATCGAAATCCGGAATTGGCTTTTATGGAGGTTCGTACTTCTGGGATTATAGCAAAAGAACTGAAATCCTTGGGTTACGAAGTAATTACTGGCATTGGAAAAACAGGTGTAGTCGGCATCTTA
This sequence comes from Bacteroidota bacterium, assembly GCA_017860375.1. GTDB lineage: Bacteria > Bacteroidota > Bacteroidia > Bacteroidales > UBA10428 > UBA5072. The sequence goes on from JAGDMB010000103.1 coordinate 7,335, forward strand.
AAAAATGGAGATGGCCCTGTTGTAATGTACCGTGCGGATATGGATTGCAATGCTGTAAAAGAAGAAACTGGCCTTTCTTATGCAAGCAATAAAACCATGACAAATGGAGATGGCATTGAAGTACCGGTAATGCATGCCTGCGGACATGATGCACATGTCACCTGGATGCTGGGTACAGCAAAAATTATGGCTGCTTTAAAAAATGAATGGAAAGGAACATTAGTATTTATTGGACAGCCTGCGGAAGAAGAAGGAGGAGGTGCACAGGCAATGGTAAATGATAATATGTATGATAAAGGAGTTCCTGTTCCTGATTATTTATTTGGTCTGCACACAGCTCCAATTCCTGCGGGTACGGTTGCCAATGGATTTGGAGAACGTTGTGCAGGAAACAATGTGTTGGATGTAACTTTTTATGGAGTTGGCGGGCATGGCTCGGCACCTGAATTTACAAAAGATCCAATTATAATGGGGTGTACTGCTGTCATGCAATATCAGACCATAATAAGTCGAAATA
>JAGDMB010000104.1 GCA_017860375.1 Bacteroidota bacterium
ATAACCTATCATAATTATACGGATGAGATGAACCATCAGGCCATGATCGACTCATTAAAATTATACAACCGTCCGCTGGTTTGTACAGAATACATGGCAAGGAGAAATAACAGCCTGTTTTCCAATATTATGCCCATGCTGAAAAAACAGAATATCGGTGCCATAAACTGGGGACTGGTAGCTGGAAAAACCAATACAATTTATGCATGGGACACACCCATACCGGATGGTTCTGAACCACCACTCTGGTTTTGTGACATTTTCAGGCCGGACGGAGCACCGTATATCCAGGAAGAAGTTGATTTGATTAAGAAACTTACTGGTATCCGGTAACAGGAATTTGATTCTCCGTTGTCAGTCGTTGTTATTCCAAAATAATTGCATCCGGGCTTTTCTAATAAATCCTCTTTGTTTCCAAATGTTTCAGCACCATCCCGGTGCGGCTTGGCAGATAAAGTTTCAGGAAATCAGGGGCGTTTATTTTTCCCTGGCGCTGGGTATAATGCACAACGGATTCATCGATATTCCCGAATCCGCCGTATTTCGGGTTATCGGTATTCAGAACGGTTTTGTATTTTCCCCCTTCCACGCTAATCCCATAATCCCTGAACGATTTGAAAGGATTAAAATTGAAAACAAAAAGATAGCCCTTCCGGCTGAATGCCAGTACCTGATCGCCCTTGTTTTCGAGGTACAGATAACAATGTTCCTGCGTAAGGATGTCCTCTTCCTTAAAGAGCACGATCATGTCCCTGTCAAAATCTCCCATGAAATGATATTTTAAATTGGTATCATCCACGAGATGCCATTGCCGGCGAGCATATTGGTAGGACCAGTTATTACCCTCCCTGGGAAAATCGATCCACTCGGGGTGGCCAAATTCATTGCCCATGAAATTAAGATAGGCTCCGCCGGCGGCAGCGATAGTAATAAGCCGTATCATTTTATGAAGGGCAATGCCCCGGTCCACCACCAGATTTTGTGATTCCTTGTTCATGAAGAAGTACATTTCCTTATCCATCAGCCTGAACACAATGGTCTTATCCCCAACCAGTGCCTGGTCGTGCGACTCGGCATACGATACGGTTTTTTCATCCTCTCGTTTGCTGGTCAGCTCATGATAAAGGTGTGAAACATCCCATTTCTCATCGGGCAGTTCCTTGATTACTTTGATCCAGAAATCCGGAACGCCCATGGCCATCCTGTAGTCAAATCCGTAACCTCCTTCGTCAATAGAAGCCGCCAATCCGGGCATACCGCTCATTTCTTCGGCAATGGTCACGGCATAAGGATTTACCTGGTGGATAAGTTTGTTGGCCAGCACAAAATAGGTTATGGCATCTTCATCCTCTCCGCCGTCGTAATACATTTCGTAACTGGTGAAGTTGCGTGAAAGGCCGTGGTCGTAATACAACATACTCGTCACGCCATCGAAACGGAATCCGTCGAAGCGGTATTCATCGAGCCAGAATTTGCAGTTGGAGAGCAAAAAATGCAGTACTTCGTTTTTGTTGTAGTTGAAGCACAAAGAATCCCATGCCACATGTTCACGGCGTGGTCCGTCGTGAAAATACTGATAGGGAGTGCCGTCAAATCGCGAAAGTCCTTCGAGTTCATTTTTTACGGAATGAGAATGCACCAGGTCCATGATCACCGCTATTCCCATCCCATGGGCTTCATCGATCAGTCTTTTCAGTTCCTCCGGAGTGCCGAAACGGGAGGAAACCGCAAAAAAATTGGAGACGTGATAACCAAACGATCCATAATAGGGGTGTTCCTGGATGGCCATGAGCTGAATCGTATTGTACCCTCCTTTCCTGATACGGGGCAAAACTTCTTCCCTGAATTCACTGAAGGTCCCTGTTTTTCTTTCCTCCGTGCTCATGCCAATATGCGCCTCATAGATAAACAAAGGTTTTTCATTGGCATTCACCGTGGTATTCTGCCAATCATACCGCTGAGGAGGATCCCAGACCTGGGCATTGAAATTCTTGGTTTTTTCATCCTGAACCACCCTCACGGCATAGGAGGGTAACCTGAATCCATGTCCCCCTGCCCAGTGTACAGAGAGTTTATAGAGATCGCCATGATGCAGCAACGAAAGAGGGATCTCAATTTCCCATGACCCATACGGTATTTTCCTCAGCTGAAATTCGGGTTTTTCCTTCCATTCTGAAAAATCCCCTACCAGAAACAGTGCAGTGGCGTTGGGAGCCCATTCCCTGAAAATCCAGAAGGTGGACGATCGGTGCAGGCCAAAAAACAAATACCCGGAAGCGAAATCACGGATACTCTTTTGACCGGCAATAAGCTCCTTTTCTTTTACCTGTGCCTTTTTTGCACGGGCCTGAATGATCCCGCTGAAAGGCGATAGCCAGGGATCCCTGGCAACAATTCCGGGCACCGCGTTACTCATGAGGTAAGAATTTTATAGTTGAAGGTATTACTTATACACAATATATTTACAATTTACTGATTTTTCATAACATTATAATTACACAGTAAATATTAATTTAGCGCGTCATTTAACCGAAAACGTTTGAATATCTGCCGCGACATATCCCTATTTCACAGCCAGAGTGCCGTTGCCACCATTGGTATTTTCGACGGGGTGCATACCGGACACCAGTTGATACTTAAAAGGCTCAGGGAGCTTGCATCGGTATATCAATGTGAGACTGTGGTCATTACGTTATGGCCCCATCCGCGTTTTGTGCTTCAGCCTGATAATAATGAGCTCAGGCTGCTCACCACACTGGATGAAAAAATCGAGATCATCCGGAATCAGGGTATAGATCATCTGATGATCATCCCTTTCTCAAAGGAATTTTCGCTGACAACCTATGAGGAATTTATCCGGTTCTACCTGGTTGAAAGGATAAAAGTGCGTCACGTGGTTGTGGGATACAATCATCATTTTGGTAAAGACCGGCAGGGAACTTTTGAAAGCCTTCTGCAGAGTTCAGCCAAATATGGCTTCTCCGCTGAACGCATGAGTCCTGTTCTCATTCATAACTCCGATGTCAGCTCTTCGGTTATCCGTCGCAATATTGCCAATGGCAATATGGTATTTTCAAATGAAGCACTGGGGTACCGGTATTTTATTCAGGGGCAAGTCGTATCCGGTTCCCGCATGGGAAGGAAAATAGGATATCCTACTGCCAATATCGCGGTGAATGATGCCCAAAAGCTCATACCGCGAAACGGAGTATATGCAGTTGATGTGCTGGTGGAAGGAAAATCCTGGAAGGGTATGGCCAATATCGGTATCCGTCCCACCATTGAAAGCCAGGTTCATGAGCAGACCATTGAAGTAAATATTTTTGATTTCTCCGACGATATTTACGGGAAATCTATCACTGTTTTTTTTAAGGACAGAATCCGAAATGAGATTAAATTTGCTTCTGTAAATAACCTGATAAAACAACTCGATTTAGATAAAAAGGAAATAATGGCCCGTTTTAACGATTGACATACCTTTTGTTTCATAAATGTGTAATTAAAACAAAAAAAATAACGAATGGATACTAAAACTTGGGTTGACTCCCTGCCTTACAAGGTTAAGGATATTACTCTGGCTGATTTTGGCCGGAAAGAAATTGAGATTGCTGAAAAGGAAATGCCAGGTCTGATGGCGTTGCGGAAACAATATACCGGACAAAAGCCCCTTCAGGGAGCAAGAATTTCCGGTTCCCTGCACATGACCATTCAAACGGCTGTTCTGATTGAGACGCTTGTTTCTCTTGGCGCCAATGTGCGGTGGGCCAGCTGTAATATTTTCTCCACCCAGGATCATGCCGCAGCCGCAATTGCCAAGGCCGGCATACCGGTTTTTGCCTGGAAGGGGGAGACGCTTGAAGAATACTGGTGGTGTACCGATCAGGCTTTGACATTCCCGGGCGGAAAAGGTCCCAACCTTATCGTGGACGACGGCGGAGACGCGACTTTGTTGATTCATCTCGGTTATAAAGCAGAAAAGGACGCAACCGTGCTCGATAAAAAACCTACAAGCACCGAAGAAGGCGTTATCCTGGAGCTGCTAAAAAGGACCTTGAAGGAGGATTCCGGTAAATGGCACCGCATGGTTAGCGAATGGAAAGGCGTATCGGAGGAAACCACCACTGGTGTTCACCGGCTCTACCAGATGATGGAAAGGGGTGAACTGCTGGTTCCTGCCATCAATGTGAATGATTCGGTCACCAAATCAAAATTCGATAATCTGTACGGTTGCCGGGAATCTCTTGCTGACGGAATCAAACGCGCCACCGATGTGATGATTGCCGGCAAGGCCGTTGTGGTGCTCGGATACGGTGACGTGGGCAAAGGATGTGCGCGGTCGATGAGGGCCTACGGGGCAAGAGTGCTGGTGACAGAAATCGATCCGATCTGTGCTCTTCAGGCTGCAATGGAAGGTTTCGAAGTTACAACAATGGAAGATGCTCTAAAGGAGGGAAACATATTTGTAACGGCTACCGGAAACCGCGACGTGATCACCCTGGAACATATGAAACAGATGAAAGACCAGGTGATTGTCTGCAATATAGGGCATTTCGATAATGAAATACAGGTCGATAAACTGAATGGTCTCAAAAGCGTCCGCAAAATCAATATTAAACCCCAGGTCGATAAATACGTCTTCCCGGATGGTCATGCCCTGTTTTTGCTGGCTGAAGGCCGTCTGGTGAACCTGGGTTGTGCAACAGGTCATCCTTCCTTCGTGATGAGCAATTCCTTTACTAATCAAACACTGGCTCAGCTGGATCTCTGGAAGAACAACTATGCAATCGGTGTTTACAGGCTGCCCAAGAAACTTGATGAAGAAGTGGCGCGGCTCCACCTTGAGCAGTTGGGTGTGAAACTTACAACACTTACCACAGAGCAGGCCGACTATATCGGAGTAGCCAAAGAAGGACCTTATAAACCCGAGCATTACAGGTATTAAAAAAATCCCCCTTGCGATTGCAGGGGGAATTTTTTTAATTATAAATATGCAGGGTGTTGCTGTTGGGGTAATAAGTGGTCTGATATTGCTTGAGCGGATATTTTGACGGGCCGCTGTCCGTAGGAAATCCATTGAACCAGAGCTGAAACCTGCTGCGACACTCAGGACATTCAGCATACATCGTATTGGCGTACAGTTCGACCGGAATGCTTTTTTCCACGTGGTAGGGGCAGGTCCGGTCATAGGCATAGAACGCATTGATATCACGGTAAATGACAAGCCCGTTGTTGTCGTATCCAAGCGAAGTGGCAGCAACCATCTGGTTTGTGACAATCAGCGAACTGGCCGGTAAAAGGTTATAATGGATCAACTGAAGAATTACGTTCACAGGGACATCCGGTACGACATCCTCCATTTCTTCGGTGCATCCCGCCGGAAGAGTTAATAACAAACCCGTAAAAAATAGGCTTTTTAAGAAAGATTTGCTATTTTTCAATATTTCGCCGAATTAGGACAACAAAATTAATGCATTTTAATCATAAACGGATTTATTGCCTCCTGATTGCATTTTTGTTCATCACCGTCTCTTGTTTAACCGGACAGGACAGGGTGGTAAGGAAGGCGGAGCGGAAAGAGGAACTGGGAAAGAAGCTGGAAAAGAAATATTATAAGCAAGTCAGGAAGAAAACGATCCGGCACAGGAGGGAAATTCAAACCAAGGCTACACAGAAACGCATGAAGGAAACCGATAGAAAGGCACGGAAATACAACCATCAGAACCAGGAATGCTGGGTTGAAAAGCATTTGTTTCGAAAAAAGCCGAAGCGATAGGGTAAAAAAATTGTATCTTTACGCGCAAATCCATGATAGTAACAGAGAAAAGAGCACCTGTATGGATGATATCATCAATCTTATCCTGTACCTTGCAATCGGTATCGTGGGATTGCTGGTAACTGCCTATCGCAGTAATCAGAAACGGAAGGCGCAAGCCATGCGCCCACACAGGAATGTTGACGCGGGACCGTTACCGGATGTTCAGCCTGATCTTGGCCCCCTGGCGGAAATATTTGGTATTCCTGAATCCATCATACCCAGGCCGGTGGAAGTCCCTGTCGCCAGGGAAATCACAATCGAAGAAGAAGGGTACCGTGTGGAACAAGAAGGTTTGGGATTGGATATCCCTGATCCGGAAACATTGCAGCATGCCGGTTCAATGGAGAAGGAGGGACTGAACGTGGAACGCTTCGATTATGAGGGAATGCCTGCTTTCAAATCGACGGAAGAAACCATACTCTCCGATTCCATAATGGATTCTGCCATTGCTGATTCGGAAGGGATCTATGAACCGATCAGCGCTTCGGAGATAAAAGGAGTGGAGGATATGGAACAAGATGTTGATAAAGAACGTATTAACTGGAGAAAGGCAGTTATTTATTCAGAAATTTTGCAGAGAAAAGGAAATTGATTATCTTAGCGTTACACTTAACTAATTTGCGCGTCCGAAAAAACCAATCTAATTTATTTTAATTTATCTTAGCAGGATATTGAAAGAGTTCCGGAAGGTATTTCGGAATTCTTTTTTTTTCAAATGTTTAATCATGGAGGTTTCGTCATGAACAAAATGTCGTATATCACCGAAGAAGGATTGCAAAAATTAAAAGATGAGCTGGATCAACTTATGAATGTTGAGCGGCCTGCCATTTCCAAGATGATATCAGAAGCGAGGGATAAAGGCGACCTGACGGAGAATGCTGAGTATGAAGCTGCCAAAGAAGCGCAGGGCATGCTTGAAATGAAGATCAACAAACTCAAAGAGGCCATTATCAACTGCAGGATCATTGACGGTTCAAAGATCGATACCGACCGGATACAAATCATGAACCGGGTGAAGATCAGGAATACCAAACACAACACGTTGATGGAATATACCATTGTTTCGGATAATGAAGCCGACCTGAAACATGGAAAAATCGCCGTCAGTACGCCCATAGCAAGAGGCCTGATCGGGAAAAAGGTAGGGGATGTGGTGGAAATAAAAGTCCCGATGGGGATCATCCCTTTTGAGATCATTGAAATATCCATTTGATCATTAAGCGCCATGGCAACCCTGTTCACCCGCATCATCAAAGGAGAAATCCCCTGCTATAAAATTGCCGAGGATGAAAAATATTTTGCCTTTCTCGATATTCATCCCCTTGCGAAAGGACATACCCTTGTAGTACCCAGGGAAGAGACCGATTACCTGTTTGACGTGTCCGATGACAGCCTGGCAGGCATGGCCGTATTTGCAAAAAAAATAGCGCTTGCCATTGGTAAGTCTGTTCCATGCAAAAGAGTGGGGGTTGCGGTTTTAGGCCTGGAGATTCCCCATGCCCATATTCATCTTATCCCGGTGAATAACCTGGACGACATCAATTTTGCCCGGCCCAAACTGAAGCTGACGCCGGAGGAATTTGAGGCCGTTGCGGAAAAAATAAGAGCCGCCCTTTCGTTTCAGGTTTCCGGATAAATATTGAGGATCATCCTGCCGGTGCATTTTCCTGCTGAAAAAGAAGAGAAAAAAACGTCAGCCTTTTTTTATCCGACCCGTTCCGGATTTTTGCGGATAAAATCCTCCCATCCCCTGAATTTTCCTGAGGGGATTTTTTTCCCCTGCTGGTAATAATGGCACAAGGCTACTGCAAGGCCATCGGTGGCATCGAGCTTATCGGGCAGGGTATCAAATTTCATTATCTTCTGCAGCAAGGCGGCTATCTGCTGTTTCGAAGCATTGCCATACCCGGTGATGGATTGTTTGATTTTCCTTGGTGCGTATTCAAAAACCGGCACCGATCGGTAAAGGGCGGCGGATATAGCGGCTCCCTGCGCCCTTCCCAGTTTAAGCATCGACTGTACATTATTCCCGTAA